>NZ_BAABEP010000004.1:54183-253595 GCF_039540215.1 Streptomyces tremellae | reverse complement strand
GGGGGGGGGGGCAGCACAGCGCCGGGGGGCGGGGACGACACAGGGTCGGGGGGTGGGGGCAGCACAGCGCCGGGGGGCGGGGACGCGGCAGCGTCAGGGGCCGTTTCCCGGCCGGCCGCGGGCGGTTGCCGCTCCAGGTCCCGGCAGGGGGCGCACGGCAGGGAGAGCAGGCGGACGGTCGGCGTGGCGGCTCCCGCGAGCCGGGGCCGCAGCCCGTCGGCGAGGCCCTCGCAGAACTCGTCGATCATGCGGTGCATGCCGGGCCCCGACTTGTCGAGCAGCCGCTCACCCATGTCCCGCACGAGCAGGCCCATGACATGCGGATGCCGGTGCTGGAGGGTGCGCAGCGCATGCCACACGGCGGTGAAGGGCCGTTCCTCGCGCGGGCGGCCCGCGGTGAGGTCACGCAGGATCGGGATCAGCCCGCGGACCTCGGCGAGCACCAGGTCGTCCTTGAACGGGAAGTAGCGGTACACGGTGCGCTCGGTGAGCGCGCAGGCGTCGGCGATCTGACGCATGGTCGTCGCCTCGAAGCCCTGCTCCCCGAAGAGGCGCAGCGCCGCCGCGAGGATCCTCGCGCGCGTGGTCTCTCGGCCGCCCTGCCGTTCCACATCCGTCACGCGGACAGTTTCGCACGCCGGTCAGCGGGGGTCCCGCGACAGATGTCAGATCTGACAGGGGGGTCGATGTCAGGTCTGACACGAGTGTTAGCGTAGGCCCGGATGTCAGACATGACATCCGGCGCGTCCGCCTGTATGCCTGAACGCCCGTACGCCACCGCACCCGTAAACACTCCCGGAGAACCAGCATGGCGAGCCTTCTCTACCGTCTCGGACGTTTCTCCTTCCGCCGCCGACGGCTTCTGCTCTCGATCTGGCTGGCCGCGCTCGCGGCGATCGTCGCCGGGTTCGGGGTGGCGGGCAGCGCCCTCGACGAGCAGTTCTCCATCCCCGGGTCGCAGTCGCAGCAGGCGCTCGACCGGCTCAAGGAGGTGGAGCCCGCGGCGGGCGGTGTGAGCGGGCAGATCGTCTTCACCGCTCCCCCCGGCCACCGGCTCTCCGAGCGGACGTACGCGGCCGGCATGCAGGCCACGCTGCGGGAGGCCGCCCACGCGCCGCAGGTCGGGGCGGTGATCCCGCCGCAGAAGACCGGCACGGTCACCCCTGACGGGCGGACGGCGCTCGCGCAGGTGCAGTACGCGGTCTCGGCGCCCGCCGTGAAGACCAGCAGCCTCGACGCGCTGAGGGACACCGCGGAGCCCGCCGAGAAGGCGGGGCTCACGACGCATGTGGGCGGCGCGGTCTTCGGCACCCGGGGCGTGCAGATCGGCTCCACCGAGGTGATCGGCGTCGTCGTGGCGCTCGTGGTACTGGTGATCACCTTCGGCTCGCTGCTCGCGGCGGGGATGCCGCTGGTCACCGCCATCGGCGGGCTGGCCGTGGCGCTCTCGGGCCTGATGCTGCTCACCCATGTCTTCTCGATCTCGTCCACGGCCATCACCCTGGCGGTGATGCTGGGCCTCGCCGTGGGCATCGACTACACGCTGTTCATCCTCTCCCGGCACCGCTCGCAGCTGGCCAGGGGCATGGAGGTCGAGGAGTCCGCGGGACGGGCGCTCGGCACGGCGGGCAGCGCGGTGGTGTTCGCCGGGCTCACCGTGGTCGTCGCGCTGGCCGGGCTCTCCGTGGTCGGCATCCCGTTCCTGACCGTGATGGGACTCAGCGGCGCGGTGACCGTGGTGGTGGCGGTGCTCGCCGCGACCACCCTGCTGCCGGCGCTGCTCGGCTTCGCGGGACGGCGGCTCGTGCCGAAGCCCACCTCGCGCGCCGCGCGCCGCGAGCGCAGCGACAGGCCCGCCATGGGCGCCCGGTGGATCAGGGCCACCACGCGCAGGCCCCTGGTGACGGTGCTCGCCGGCGTCGCCGCCCTCGTCGTACTGGCCATCCCGGCAAGGGAGTTGCAGCTCGCGCTGCCCGACAACGGCTCCGCGCCCCAGGGTTCGACCCAACGCGAGGCGTACGACACGGTGTCGGACGCCTTCGGCCCCGGCTTCAACGGGCCGCTGCTGATCCTCGCCGACACCGCGCACGCACGCGGCGGCGCCAGGGGCGCGCGCTCCGAACTCACCCAGGTCGCCTCGGACCTGAAGAAGCTGCCGGGCGTCGCCGCGGTCACCCCGCCGCAGCCCACCTCGTCCCGCACCGACCAGGTGCTCCAGCTGGTGCCGGCCACGGCGCCCGACGCCCAGGGCACCCAGGACCTGGTGCACTCGGTGCGCGACTACGCGGACGGTGTGCGGGACCGCTCGGGCGTCTCGCTCGCGGTGACCGGCACGACCGCGGTCAACGTCGACGTGTCGAGCAAGCTCAGCGCCTCGCTCGTGCCGTTCGCCGCGGTCGTCGTGGGGCTCTGCCTGATCATCCTGCTGATCGTGTTCCGCTCGCTCGTGGTGCCGCTCAAGGCCACCATCGGGTTCCTGCTCTCGGTGGCCGCCGCCTTCGGCGCGGTGGTCGCGGTCTTCCAGTGGGGCTGGCTGGCGGACGTGCTCGGCGTGACGAGGACGGGTCCCGTGGTCAGCTTCCTGCCGGTGATCCTGATGGCCGTGCTGTTCGGACTCGCCATGGATTACGAGGTGTTCGTGGTCGCCGGCATCCACGAGGAGTACGCGCACGGCGGGGACGCGAAGGAGGCGATCAGGCGGGGCGCGCCGGGCGCCTTCCGCGTGGTGACGGCGGCGGCGCTGATCATGATCGCGGTGTTCGCCGGTTTCGTGACGCTCGACGACGCGATCGTGAAGCCGATCGCGTTCGCCCTGGCCTTCGGTGTGCTGGTGGACGCCTTCGTGGTGCGGATGACCCTGGTGCCCGCGGTCCTCGCGCTCGTCGGGCGGGCCGCCTGGTGGCTGCCGAAGTGGCTGGCCAGGATCCTGCCGACGGTGGACATCGAGGGCCGGGGGCTGCCGCCCCTGGCGGCGGACGGCGCCGCGGACGGCCGGGAGCGCGAGGTCTCGCGGGGCCGGTGACAGGCGGCCGGGGGCGCGGCGGACGGGGCCGCGCCCCCGGCTCATTCAGCCGAGCCGCAGGACGCGCACGCCGTACGGCGGCAGGGTGACCTCGTCGACCGGCGCGCCGCTGCCCAGCTCCCGCAGGGCGGCCCCGGCGCGGGGGCGCACCGTCTCCTCGGCGCCGCTCTGGCTCACCAGCCACACGAAGCTCCGCCCGTCCTCGTGCCGCACGGTGTCGGCCCCGACGAACGGCGAGTCGACGGTGACCGGCCGGGAGGCGCCCGCGACCTCGGCGAGGGCCGCGTAGAGGCGGTGGGTCTCGTCCGGGTTGACCCGCGCGGTGCGCGCCGCCATGTGCTCGATCGGGTAGGTCGCGAGGACGGTGCGACCGCGGCCCATGGCGTACTCCAGCAGGGCGGGCCTGCCGTGCGCGTCGGTGGCGAGGACCCGGGCGCCGCGCGGCTCCACCGGGAGGTACGCACGGCTGTCCTCGTTTCCCGCCACGGGAAAGCGCAGGGTCTCCCCCGCCGCGATGCCGCCGAAGTCGGCGGTGAAGGTGAGGACGAGCTCCCGGTCCTCGACGGGCTCCGCGACCCCGTAGGTGAGCTGGTGCTCCACCCCGAACAGGGCGTCGAGTCCGTCGAACCAGGGGCCGCGGGTGCCGGGGTGCTCGCCCGAGCAGAACGACAGGTAGACGGTGGCGCCGGCGCGCGCCCTGCGCTCCAGCTCCCTGCGGGTCCTGGTGGTGAACTGCCGGGTGGCGGGCAGCAGATACAGCGCCGCGTCGCCCGGCAGGCCGTCCGCCTCGCGGGTGAGCGCGACCGGCAGGTCGGCGGCGCGCGCGGCCACGTACGCCTGGTGCAGCGAGGAGAAGATCAGCGGCCGGTCGGCGGGGCGGCTGTAGGGGTAGCCGCGTTCGAGGAAGGCGGGGACCACCAGTGCGGCGTCCGCGTCGGCCCTATGACAGCGCGCGTAGTCGGTGGCCGTCACCACCTCGGCGAAGGCGGCGAGTTCACGCAGCGGCGGCTTGGGGCGTCCCTCGGCGTCAGTGATGCCGAAGTGCATCTCGAACGGATGGTGGTCGTACGGGGAGCGGTCCCACAGCGCGTCGTAGTCGGTGTTGTTCCAGGCGATCCAGCCGGTGGCGCCGCCCAGCAGCGAGTTGTGCAGGGTCTGCCGGTAGTAGACGGCCGCCGCGTCGGCCGACACGGTGTCGGTGGACAGTCCGAACTCCTCAAGCACCACGGGCTGCCCGGTGACGGAGGCGAGTTCGCACTCGAAGGCGGCCCGGTAGTGCTGGCGCACCCGGTCGGTGTCCGAGCGGTAGACGTGCGGGCCGACGAAGTCGACGTACTCCGCGGTGTCGCGCAGCGAGAAGCCGTTGTCCCTGCCGGTGACCTCGATGCCCCAGGCGCCGTCGCCCAGCGAGACGGGCTGGGTGCCGCCGGCCGCGCGCACCGCGTGGCACATGGCCTGCGCCCAGGCGGTGACGACGTCGCTCGACGGCGGGTCGACCTGGTAGACGCGCCCGTACCCGGGCATCTCGTTGCTGATCAGCCAGCCGGTCACGGCGGGGTGGTCCTTGAACCTGCGGGTCATCTGGTGGACGAACCACGCCTGGCGGCCCACCATCCACACGTCCTCGTAGAGGTCGCGCCCGCCCCGCCAGGCCGGGTCCCAGTTCTCGCCCGACATGTGGCCGACGATGAAGGTGGGCACGGTGGCCATGCCGCGTTCGGTGTGCGCGTCCAGGAAGTCCCGGAAGCGGTCGCACAACTCCTCGTCGATCCGGTGGGGTTCGGGGTGGAAGTCGGGCCAGTAGAAGAACGACCTGGTCATGGTGAGGCCGTGGTCGCCGAGTACGGCGAGCTCCTGGCGCACCACCTCCGGATCGTAGTCCCGCCACATCAGCGGCCCGCCCGTGCGGGACCAGAAGTTGGCGCCGAGCCAGGGCAGGACGGCGTCGTCGTGGGTGAGGTGGGCGGTGTGGCGTCGCATACGGGTTCTTTCCTCGGTGCGTGCGGTGTGCCCCCCGGCCCGGGTGCGGCGTGGGCGGTGTGCCGGTGCGGCACCCGGGTCCGTTGGCGCTCGGTGCGGTCAGGGTCCCGGGGCCCGGCAGGTGGACTCCCGTACCACCAGCCGGGGCGGTCCGGTCGGCGGGGCCGGTTCCGCGTCCTCCCCGCACCGCGCGAGCAGCGCCCGCGCGGCGGCGGCGCCGACCTCCTGCACCCGCTGGTCGACGGTGGTGAGGCGGGGGTGCATCCAGCGGCCGAGCGGCAGGTTGTCGTAGCCGACGACGGAGAGGTCCTCGGGGACGCGCAGCCCGGCGCGCAGCGTCGCGCCGATGCCGCACACGGCCATCGAGTCGTTGGCGTAGACGACGGCGGTGGGCCGCTCCGCGGCGGTGAGCAGGCGCTCCGTCGCGGTGAGCGCCGCCGCCTCGGAGAAGTCCGTCTCCAGCACGTCGGCGGGTTCGGTGCGCGCGGTGGCGAGGGCGTCGCGGAAGGCGGCGAGCCGCAGCCGGGTGTGGAGCAGTTCTGCGGGCCCGGTGACGTACGCGATGCGACGGTGGCCGAGCAGCAGCAGGTGCTCGACGGCTTCCCTGACACCCGCGCCCTGCCGCGGCAGCCCGACGCTGGGCACGGTCAGGCCGCTGTCGGGAGCTCCGAGCAGCACGGCGGGCAGACCGAGCCGGAGCAGCAGTTCGGGCCTGGGGTCGTCGGCGCGGGCGTCGGTGAGGACGGCGCCGTCCACCCGGCCCTCGGCGGCCAGCCGCTCGTACAGGGCGCGTTCCTGTTCGGGGCCCGCGACCAGATGCAGCAGCAGGCCGTAGCCGCGCGGCGCGAGTTCGCCTTCGAGGCCGGTGATCAGCTCGCCGAAGTGCGGGTCGGCGCCGAGCACGTCGGTGGGTCTGCGCACGACGAGCGCGAAGGTGCGGGTGCGGGCGCTGCGCAGTGCGGTCGCGGACGCGTGGGGCGACCAGCCGAGCGAGGCGGCGGCGGCGAGCACCCGGTCGCGGGTGGCCTCGGAGAGCCGTCCCGTGCCGTTGACGGCCTGGGAGACGGCCGCGGTGGACACTCCTGCGACCGCGGCGACCGCCTTGATGGTGGGCCGTGTGCCGCCCCGGGGCGGCCGCCCGCCGCCCGCTTCCCCCGATGCCTGACTGCCGCTCACATCTTCACCGCCCCGCTGACCAGTGCCTGCTGCATGCGCTTCTGGAGAACCGTATAGACGACCCAGACCGGGATCAGCGTGAGGACCGTGCCCGCGGTCAGGACCCCGTAGTCGGTGCCGGTCAGCGCGCGCAGCGTGGGCAGCGCCACCTGGACGGTGCGCTGGTGCGGGGCGGGGCCGATGATGACGAGCGAGTAGAGGTACTCGTTCCAGAAGGACAGGAAGTTCAGCAGCACCACGGTCGCGATGCCCGGCAGACACAGCGGCGTGTAGACGTGGCGCAGCAGCGCGAGGGTGGTGGCGCCGTCGAGGCGCGCCGCCTCCTCCATCTCCCTGGGGATCGTCCGCATGAACTGCACGAGGATCACCACCGCGAGCGGCAGGGCCGTCGCGGGCAGGAACAGCGTCATGAACAGCCGGGTGTGGAAGAGGCCGGTGGCCGCGGCGAGCAGGAACGTCGGGAACAGCGCGGCGAACGTCGGCACCAGGAAGCCGAGCGAGAAGATCCGTTCGGCCGCGGCGCCGAAGGCGCCCTCCGAGCGGGCCACGGCGAACGCGGCGGGCACCGCGAGCACCACCGTGACCAGCAGCGCGACGGCCGTCACCAGCGCCGAGGAGACGATCGCGGAGCCGAGGCCCGCGGTGGTGAAGGCGTGGCCGAAGTTGCGCGGCGACAGGGAGGTGGGCAGTGAGAACGGCGCGGCGAAGATCTGGTCGTTCGTCTTGAACGCGGACACCAGCAGGTAGTAGAGCGGGACGAGCAGCAGCAGCGCGTACAGCCAGGCCAGGACGTGCGCGGGCAGCCAGGACTTCCGGAGCTTCACGGGTGCCTCCTTGGCGTCAGTGGGCCGGCCGGAACGCGCGCCGGATGGTGAGCAGCCCGGCGAGTCCGACGAGGAAGAGGACGACGCCGACGGTCTGGCTGTAGCCGAGGTCGGCCGCGATGAACGCCTTCTGGTAGACGAGAAAGGAGAGCGTCGTGGAGGACGACCCGGGCCCGCCCTGGGTGAGCAGCAGCACGTTCTGCGCCGAGTCGAAGAGGGTCCACAGGAACTGGAGCATCGTCACCACCCCGACGTAGTCGCGGATGACGGGGAAGTGGACACGCCACATGGTGCGCCAGTGGCCGGCGCCGTCGAGCTGGGCCGCCTCGCCGATCTCCCCCGGCACGCTGCCGAGCCTGGCGGCGAACAGCACGGCGGTGAAGCCGATGCCGCTCCAGACGTCGAGCAGGATCACGCAGGCGAGCGCGGTGGAGGGGGAGGCGAGCCAGGCGTCCTCAAGGGAGCCGAGGCCGGCCGCGCCGAGCGCGCCGTTGAGCAGGCCGTCGGGCGAGAGGACGGCGTAGAACACCATCGCCTTGGCGGAGGTGGAGATGAGTCCGGGGATGAACAGCAGGTAGCGCAGGATCCGGTGGCCCGGCGGGCGCTGGACCACGTAGTAGCCCAGCATGTACGCGCAGACGATCATCACGGGCAGGGCGACGGCGAGTTGCACCGCGGTGTTGCGCGCCGCGTCCCAGAAGACCGGATCGCCGAGGACGGTGCGGACGTTGGAGAGGCCGGCGAAGGACACCGGCTGGAGCATGCCGGGCCAGCGCAGGGCCGCGATGACGAACATCGCGGCCATCGGGCCGAGCATGAAGACGGCGTACCAGACGAGGGCCGGCACGGCGAGTACCGCGCCGCCCTGGCGGCGCACGCCGCGCGGCCCCGGGGGCGAGGGGCGGCGCGCGGTGCGGGGCGCGGCCGGGATCGAGGACGGCATCGTCATGAGTGGGCTCCCCTGGGGGCGTGTTGGGGCCTGCGGGTACGGCGGGCGGCCCGCGCGGGCGGGTCAGCTCTGGCGGTACGCGGACTCCAGCGCGGCCCTGACGCGGGCGGCGCTCGTGCCCGGGGTGAAGGCGGTGCTGGTGGCGGTGATCAGCGGCTGGTTGGCGGTGGGCGGGACATGGACGTCGGGCAGTACGACGTCGCTGACCCGGTCGCCGAGCCGCGCGGCGGCGGCGACCAGCGGGAAGCGGGTGGCGAGCGCGTCGGACCTCACCGCCATGTCGCGCCCGGCCTCGGTGATGAACCGGGCGACGGTGTCGGGCCGGTACATGAAGCGCAGGAACTTCTCCACCGCGTCGGTCTTCCTGGTGCCGTTGGGGCTGATCCAGAAGGCGATCAGGGTGTAGGTGCGCAGCGCGGTGGGGCGGGCGTGGACGGCGCCGGGCGCCAGGGGAAAGCCGCCGACCGCGGTGTGCTTCGCGATGCCCGCGGGGACCTGGGCGAGCGCGGAGGACATGGCCGACTCTACGGCGGCGCGGCCGGTGTTGTACTGCGTGAACATCGAGTCGGACGTGAGGCCCTGGGCCTTGTCGGCGAACACACCCGCGTCGCGCAGGTGGACGAAGTACTCGATGCCCTCGCGTGCGCCCCGGCTGCCGAAGTCGCCCGTGCTGTAGGCGTGTACGGCCTCGTCGGCCCGCAGGAAGGTCTGGATGGTCTGCGCGAGCAGTTTCTGCCCGGTCCAGTCCTCGCCGCCCACGGTCACGGGCATGCTGCCCTTGGCCCTCAACGCCCGTGCGGCGACGATGAGTTCACTCTCCGTGGTGGGGACGGCCGAGACGCCTGCGCGCTCCAGGAGACGGGTGTTGTACGCGACGGGCCAGTTGGTGGCGAAGTAGGGGAAGGCGCGCAGGCGTCCCTTCGGGTCGGTCCACTCGCGCAGGGCCTGGGGCAGGATCCGCCCGCGCAGCCCCCAGTCGTCGAGGTAGGGCGCCACGTCGACGGTCGCGCCGACGTCCGTCCAGGCCAGCGTCTTGTCGTAGAGGTTGACCATGACGACGTCGGCTTCCTTGCGTGCCAGCCGCGAGGTCTCGTAGACCTGGGCGAGGTCGTCGCCGTTGACGAGGTTCCTGACGGTGAGCCCGGGGTGTTCCCTGTGGAAGTCGGCGACGGCGGAGAGATAGGTCGCGGAGCCCGCGGCCGTCGTCCCGAGCTGGGTGTGCACGACCAGCGTGTCGGGGCCCGCGCCGTCGCCCGCGAGGGCGGCCCCGCATCCGGCGAGGGGCACCGCGGCGGCGAGGCCGGAGCCCGCCGTGAGGAGACGCCGCCGGCTCATCGGCGGGCGCGCACGCGTCGGTCGGGGCACGGCGGAACGCCTCCAGCCTGGGGAGAGAGGGGGTCGAGGACAGAAGGACCCGGGGGCAGCCCCCGCTGGTTAATCGATATACCAGCGAGGTGGCTGCACTGTACGACCGCGCTTCGTCGCCGGTCAACCCCCCGGTTCGCGACCGGCGCTGCCGCCCGCCCGGCGCCCCGCCACCCCGAACCGGGGGGGGCCGGAGCCGTTCCGGCCCCCCTGTCGGGGTGGCGGGGCGGGGCCTCGGGCCCCCGGGTTCAGATGGTGGCGGTGTCGATCACGAACCGGTAGCGCACGTCGCTGCCGACGACGCGCTGGTACGCCTCGTTGATCTGGTCGGCGCGGATCAGCTCGATCTCGGCACCGATGCCGTGCTCGGCGCAGAAGTCCAGCATCTCCTGGGTCTCGCGGATGCCGCCGATGGAGGAGCCCGCGAGCGACTTGCGGCCCGCGATCAGGGAGAACATGTTGACGGAGTTCGGCTCCTCGGGGGCGCCGACGTTGACGAACGCGCCGTCGACCTTGAGCAGCCTGAGGTAGGCGTCGATCGGGAGCGGCGCGGAGACCGTCGAGAGGACCAGGTCGAAGCGGCCGCGCAGCTCGGAGAAGACCGACTCGTCGCCGGTCGCGTAGTAGTGGTCGGCGCCGAGCCGCAGCCCGTCGTCCTTCTTGCGCAGCGTCTGGCTGAGGACCGTCACCTCGGCGCCCATCGCGTGGGCGAGTTTGACGGCCATGTGGCCGAGGCCGCCGAGGCCGATCACGGCGATCTTCTTGCCGGGCCCGGCGTTCCAGTGCCGCAGCGGGGAGTACGTGGTGATGCCCGCGCACAGCAGGGGCGCGGCCACGTCGAGGGAGAGCGCGTCGGGGATGCGGACGGCGTAGTTCTCGTCGACGACGAGATGGGTGGAGTAGCCGCCGTACGTCGGTTCGCCGTTCTTCTCGCGGCCGTTGTACGTGGCGACGGTGCCGTTCAGGCAGTACTGCTCAAGGCCCTGCTCGCAGTACTCGCACGCACGGCAGGAGTCCACGAAGCACCCGACGCCGACCCGGTCGCCCACCGCGTAGCGCGTCACGGCGGATCCGGTCTGCGTCACCACACCGGCGATCTCGTGGCCGGGGACCATCGGGAAGATGGCCTCGCCCCAGCCCTCGTTCGCCTGGTGGATGTCGGAGTGGCAGATTCCGGCGAACTTGATGTCGATCAGGATGTCGTGTGCGCCGACCTGGCGCCGGGCGATGGTGGTGCGCTCCAGCGGCGCCTTCGGCGCGGGGACGGCGTAGGCGGGCACGACAGAGAGAGTGGTCATTCCCGGGTTTCTCCAGAGAGCAGAGGGAGTGTTCATGGCCTCTCCCACCCTGCCGCGCCACGCGGTGGCCGCCCAGACCTCTGTTCTGCGTACGTTCGCCGTGCGTACCACCAGCGGGCACACGCTCACGGCGGCTGTCCGGGAATACGGAGGTCAGCCCCATGCCGCCCGGCGCTCTCCGGCACCGCGCCGGGCGGGACGCGGGTGCGGCAGGGCACACCGGCGCGAGGGCCGGCACTGCGTCCGGGCGGCGAGGGGCCGCGGAGGGTCGGCCGTCGGCCATGGCCGGTTCGCGGGCGTACGCCTCCGGCGCGGCCGGACCCATACTGGGACGTATGACCGAGCAGTCCGAACACCGCGCCGTCGACCCGAAGGCCGAACTCACCGAGTTCCTGCGCACCCGGCGCGCCCGCCTCAAGCCCTGCGACGTGGGTCTGCCCGACATCGGCAGGCACCGCAGGGTGCCGGGGCTGCGCCGGGAGGAGCTGGCGCAGCTCGCGGGCGTCTCGGTGGCGTACTACACACGGCTCGAACAGGGCAACGCGCAGAACGTCTCGGCGGGCGTCCTTGAGGCGATCGCCCGCGCACTGCGCCTGTCGCCCGCCGAGACGCAGCACCTGATGCACGTGGCGAAGCCGAAGCGGCACGGCAGGAAGAAGGTGCAGGTGCTGCCGCAGCACCCGCGGGCCGCGCTCGGCGCGCTGCTGGAGTCCATGCAGCTCGTGCCCGCTTACGTGCTGGGCAACAGGACGGACATCCTCGCCTGGAACCGGCTGGCAGCCGCCGTCTTCCACGACTTCACCGCCGTCCCGGAGAAGCACCGCAACTACGCGCGGCTCGTCTTCCTCGACCCCGCCATGCGCACCCTGTTCGCGGACTGGGAGGCGAAGGCCGCGGAGACGGCGAGCTCGCTGCGCATGTACGCGGGCTACTGCCCCGACGACCCCGACCTGTCGGCGCTCGTCGGCGAGTTGTCCGTCAAGAGCGACGACTTCCGGCGGCTGTGGGCGGCGCACGAGGTGCCGGAGCGCAGCTACGGCAGGAAGCGCCTCGACCACCCGCTGGTAGGCGAGTTGGAACTCTCCTACGAGTCTCTGAAGCTGCCGGACGACCCCGGCCAGACCCTGCTCCTGTACCACGCGGAGCCGGGTTCGCCCTCCGCCGAGTCGCTGAGGCTGCTGGCGAGTTGGGGCGCGGACGCGTCCCGCGCCGGCGTGGTCGCGGGCTGACACCGCGCGGCGGCGCGGGCACCCCCGACGAGTCCGTGCTGTCCACGGCCCTCCACCTGGACGTGGGCGGCCAGGGGACGAGCCCGCGCGACATCGCCGAACGGTTCGTCATCACCACGGGAGCGAAGAAGGGCCGGCGACAAAGGGCCGGCGCCCCTCCCCGCCACCGTCATGCGGACGCTTCGCGAGCACGGCGAGCAGGCCCCCCACGGCGGCGAGTACGTCATCACGCCGCTACGTCGCGGCCGGTGTCTGAGCCAGGTCATCTGAGCCAGGACACGGGGCCGAGTCAGCCTCCCCGCTGCGCGGGCAGGACGGGCCACCACACGCTCACGGTCTTCCCCTGCGCCGCCGGTGTGACCCGTACCCGGCCCGCAAGGCGTTCGACGATGTGCAGGCCGAGGCCGCCGCGCCCGTCAAGCGCCAGGGGCCGCGCGTCGGGCGGTGTGCCGTCCTCGTCCCTGACCCCGACGGTGAGCAGTCCCGGCCGCCTGTCCACCTCCAGGGTCCACGCGCCTCCCGCGTGCCGTAAGGCGTTGGTGACGAGTTCGCTGACGACGAGGCGCACCGACTGCCCGTCCACGCCGCGGCAGTGGTCCTCCAGGTAGACGCCCACGAGATCGCGCGCGTCCGCCAGGGACGCCTCGTCGGACCGCAGTGTCAGCATCTGACCTCCCGGGCTCGGCTCACAGGCCGTGTGCCCGCGCCGGCGGGCGGCACTCCAGACGTCAGGACGGGATCACCGGGACGGCGGCACCCGGCCATGAGGGCCGCAGGGCCCCGGGCTCACGACCTCGGGTACGCGCCAGCCGCGCTCACCGGGGAGCGCCGGCGCCTCGCGGGGGCCCCAGGTCCCCCTGGCGTACGGCAGCGGGCGCGGCGGGTCGCTCAGGGCGGGGGCGCAGACCTGCCAGAGCCGTTCGATCTCGGCGGCCCCGGTGGACAGGGTCTGGTCGCCGTGGAGCGCGTCGAGCAGCAGCCGTTCGTACGCCTCAGGGGGGCCGCGCCCGTTCGAACACCTCGTCGAGGCGGGCCTCCACGGCGGCCCGGCCCACGCGCATCCGGGTGCCCGGCTCCCCCGCCCGCACCTCCAGGCGCACCGCCGGCTCGTCCGTCAGCTCGAAGACCGGCTCGGGGAGGTCCGCGCCGTCCCCGACGGCGAACAGGGCCCGGGGCGGCCGGTGGAAGCCGACCGCCACCACCCGCCGCGTCGCGCCGAGGCACTTCCCGGTCCGCAGCAGGAAGGGCACGCCGTGCCAGCGCCAGTTGTCGACCCACAGGCGCAGGGCGACGAGGTCTCGACGCGGGAGCCGGGGTCGACGCCCTCCTCGTCGCGGTACCCCTCGTACTGCCCGAAGACGACCTCCGCAGGGTCGAGGGGGCGCATCGCGCGGTACAGCCTGTGCCTCCCGGCCCGCAGGTCGCACGCGTCGAGCGCGGCAGGCGGCTCCAGGGCGGTGAAGCCGGGGAGCGGGCACAGGTGGGTGGAGATCATGTCGCGGAAGGTGCCGGTGGATTCATGAAGGAGGCGCGGCCCTCGATCCCGATCTCCTCGGGGACGTCGATCTGCACGTACGCGATGTGGTCGCGGTACCAGAGCGGTTCGAGCAGGCCGCCGGCGAAGCGCGTGGCGAGGATGTTCTGCACGGCCTCCTTGCCGGGGAAGTGGTCGACGCGGAAGACGCGGTCCTCGGCGAAGGCCTCGTGCACGGCCGCGTTGAGGGCGCGGGCGCTCTCCTCGTCCTCGCCGAACGGCTTCCCCACGACGACCGAGGCTCCCCGGGCGATGCCCGTGCGGCCCGGCATGCCGGTCACGGGGCGCATCGCGGCGGGCGGCACGGACAGGTGGACCAGGGTCCTCGTCCCCTCCCCCAGTTCCGCCTGCCGCTCGCGGACGGCGGCGGCGAGGTCGTCGCCGCCGTCCGCGGACGAGGCCCGGAAGGCCAGACGCGGGGCGAAGTCCCGGAAGGAGGCGTCGTCGAAGGCGTCCCCCACGTGCTCGCGCAGCGCGTTTGCCGCCAGGGCGCGGAAGTCGTCGTCCGAGCCGGGCGCGTGCCGGCCGGAGCCCACGACCGCGAAGCGCTCGGGCAGCAGGCCGTGCCGGTGGAGCCGGTACAGGCCGGGGAGAAGCTTGCGGCGCGCGAGGTCGCCGGTGGCTCCGAAGACCACGAGGACGCAGGGCTCGCCGGGGGCGTGGAGGGACGTGTCGGCAGGGGACATCGGCTTCGCTCGCTCTCCCTGGGGCGCTTCGCTGTACCCGGCGGGTGCTCGGGGACCTCCGCGGCAAACCGGGCACGCCGGGGCCGGCCGGGTTCATGCCTTACGGGGTCAGCGTGGCGAGCAGCAGGGCCACGTCGTCCTCCTGGGCGCGGCTGTCGGCGACCGCCCCGACGATGTGGCGGGCGAGCGCGGCCGGTTCCGCGGGGCCCGCGCGCAGGGCGTCCCGCACCCGGCGGATCCCTGTGTCGATGCTCCGCCCGCGCGACTCGAGCAGGCCGTCGGTGCACAGCAGCAGCGTCTCGCGGGGACGGAGGCGGTGGCGGGTGGTCGGGAACGGCACGCTCCCCGCGGGGTCCTGCATGCCGAGGGGCAGGCCCCCGTCGGCGTCGAGCTGCGCGACGCGCCCGTCCGCGTACCGCACGAACGGCGCGGGGTGGCCGGCCCGAGCCGTCAGGGTCTCCCCCGTGCCCACCGCGACCGTGACGTAGACGCAGGTGGCGAGGCGTTCGGTGTCGAGTTCCGCGAGGTAGGAGGAGGCGCGGGCCAGCACGGCGGAGGGCGGGTGCCCCTCGGAGGCGTAGGCGCGCAGCGCGGTGCGCAGCTGGCCCATGACGGCCGAGGCGTCGATGTCGTGGCCCTCCACGTCCCCGACGACGAGGCCGGTGCCGCCGTCGGGCAGCGGCACCACGTCGTACCAGTCGCCGCCCACCTCCTGGCTGTTGCTGGACGGCTGGTAGTGGACGGCGGTGGCAAGGCCGTCGACCTGCGGGATGTGGGCGGGCAGCATGGCGCGCTGGAGCCCCACGGCGACGGCGTGCTCCTGGTCGTACAGCCGCGCGCGCTGGAGCGACTGGGCGACGGCCGCGCCGGTGGCGAGCAGCAGGTCGCGGTCGAGCGTGGTGAAGCTGGTGCGCCCCTCGTACAGCACGGTCAGGGCTCCGGTCGGGTGCCCCTGGGCCACCAGCGGTGTGACGGCGATGGAGGTGATCTCCGTGCGCTCGATGTGGGGCCACAGGGCCGGGTACCGTGCGGCGACGTCCTGCCGCCGTACGAACAGGGGGTGCTGCGTCCGCACGGCCTGAGCGGTGGGCAGCGCGTCCTGGATGTCGGTGGTCTCGAAGTCCCGGAACAGGTGGCGCGGCAGGCCCTTGGTGACGAGGAGGTGGCCGCTGTCCTCGGCGAAGGTGGTCAGCGCGAGACCGGCGGCGCCCACGGCGCCCAGGGTCCCTTCCGCGGTCAGGGAGGAGAAGACGTCCTCGGAGGTCAGGGCGTCGGCCAGGGCCGCGGTCGTCGCCTGGACGACATCGCTGTGGCTGCGGCGGACGGTGTCGGCGGTGGCCTGGTCGACGGCGCCCTGGAGCTCCCCCGACGCGTCCCTGAGGACCCCGACGACCTTCCCCGCCGCCCCGGTGCCGTCCCTGATGACCTGCACCTGGGCGTGGGCCCACCGGTGCTCGCGGCGGGGCGGGCAGCACGCCCTGAAGTGGAAGCTCAGCCCTGACCTGCGGCCTCCCGGGCCGACGACGGCCCGCCTGAGGCCGGACATCTCCCGCGGCACCACCCGCCTGGCGAGCGTCAGCACGTCCCCGTCGAACTCCTCGGGCGTCAGGCCGAACAGCGCGAGCGCCCCGGGGTGCATGAAGACGCCGCCGGAGCGCACGTCCCACAGGAACGCTCCCATCCCGCCGCTCGCCATCGCCCCGGGCAGCTCGGCGCGCAGCTCCGACTCCAGCTCGCTCGGCGGCACGAGCCGGCGGGACCGGTGGGACCGGCGGGACCCCAGATCATGCATGAGCGCCTCCACGCCACCCGAAATGTCCCCTTTGATGCTTCCACCACTTTACGCCCGTCGTCCTGGCGCCGGTCGTGGTGTGGGCCTCCGGCGAGCGGCGGGACGGGGAGCGGCCCCTCGCGCCACCGCCGTACGCGCGCGGGCACGTCCGGCTACGGCCGGGTGGACTGATCACGAAGCCGGCCACCGCCGTACGCGCGCGGGCACGTCGCGTCCCCGGCCGCGCCCCGGACACGGGCCGGCGGCGTCGGTGCCATCACCGTGCAGCTGCTCGCGCTGCGCGGCGCCCGCGTCCTCGGCATCGCCTCCCCCGCCAACGCCGCCTGGCTCAGGGCCCACGGAGTGGTCCCCGTGGCCTACGGCGACCGCCTCGCCGAGGACCTCGCCGCCGCCGCGTCCGAGACGGCAGGACGGCCCGGAGCGGCCGGGGAGGCGGGGGCGGCCGGGGAGGCGGGGGCGGCCGGGCGCATCGACGCGTTCGTCGACCTCTTCGGCCCCGAGTACGTCCAACTCGCCCTCGATCAGGGAGTGCCGGCCGACCGGACCGTGACCGTCACCTCCTTCGCGAAGGCCGCCGAGACCGGCGCCCGTGCGACCGGCAGCGCCGAGGGGGGTAGTCCGCCCCGGTCCTGGCCGAGCCGGCCGGGCTCGCGGCGAGCGGCAGGATCGAGATCCCGGTGGCGGCCGCCTACCCGCTCGAACGGGTACGCGACGCCTTCGCCGAACTCGAACAACGCCACACCCGCGGCAAGATCGTGCTACTGCCCGGCGAACGGCCCTGACCCGACACACCTGGTCCGGCGGCCGGACGGCGGGCGCGACCGGATTGTCAGTGGCGGCTCCTAGCATCGGCCGTGCCGCAGTCGATCACGGAGTGTCAGGAGCAGAGCATGACCGCAGTACCGGAGGCGCTCGCCTTCCGCACGGAGCGCCGGCTGCCCGGAGGGCATGAATGGGTGGCGGACCGCGGGGTGTTGGTGGTGTTCGCGCCCGGCGACCCCGTCGAGCTGGCCCAGCTCTGCTGGCGGGACCGGGACGGCGCGGAAGCCACCGTGGATTTCGACCGGGACACGGGCGGCTTCCTCGGTGTGCGGCTCGCCGCGGACGGCACCTCGTACGCCTGGCGCGGGCACCGCGAGGAGGACCCGCCCGAGCGCGTCCCGCACCGCCTGCGCACCCTGCGTCCCGAGGGCGAGGGCGAGTTGCGGCTGCTGGTGGAGGACGGGGGCGCTCCGGTGGTGCGCGTCTCCTGGACGGACACGTCCGGTGGCGGCGGCTGCGTCACCCTGCGGGGCGAGCCCCTGGCCTCGGGCGAACTGACCGGCCGGGTACGGGCGGTGGCGGCGAGCGGCGAGCACACCGCGGCGGGCGAGGTCGCGGAGAACGTGCTGGACGACACCGCGGCCAAGTGGCTCACGCACCGGCGTGGGGAAGGCGATCTGCTCGACTTCACCATGGCCGAGCCGGTCCGCGTCCGGCACTACGCACTGGCCTCGGCCAATGACGCGCCGGACCGCGACCCACGCTCGTGGGTTCTCAAGGGGTCGGCGGACGGCCTGACATGGACCCTGCTCGACAAGCGGACCGAGGAGTCCTTCCCCGGCAGGCACCAGGAGCGCGGCTTCGACGTGACCGCGCGCGCGGGCGCCGCGTACCGGCACTTCCGGCTGGAGATCGTCGCGAACTGGGGCTCGCCGCACACCCAGCTCTCCCGGGTGCGCCTGTTCGCCGAGCCGCCCGCCCCGGACTCCTTCACCGGCCAGCTGCGGCGGGCCGGGCGGCCTCCCGTGCCGTACGAGGGCACGGCCGAGCGCCCGGGCCCCGCGCTCACCACGGCCGAGCAGTGGCGCGCCTACCTCACCGAGTACAGCGCGGACATGCTGCGGGTCGCTGAGGAGGGCGAGATGGACGAGGTCGCGCCCGAGCAGCGGGCCGCCTCCTGGCTCGGCGGCCCCGGCGCCTCCGAGGAGCGGCTCACGGCCCTGGAGGAGCGGCTCGGCGCCCCGCTGCCGCCGAGCTACCGCTCGTTCCTCGCCGCGTCGGACGGCTGGGGCCGGATCAGCCTGTTCATGTGGGAGCTGCGGGGCACCGACTCCGTGGCCCCGCTGCGCGACGCGGAACCCGTGACGTGGGAGATCATCCGCGGCGAGGACGACGACGAGTGGGAGGAGGACAGGGCTCTGATGGACCGGGCCGTGCTGGTCTCCGGGCATGGCGACGCCCAGTACTGGCTGCTCGACCCGGGCGACGTCTCCCCCGACGGCGAGTGGGCCGCGTACGTGTGGGCCAGCTGGTATCCCGGACTCAGCGAGCGGTACGCGTCGTTCGCGGCGCTGGTGGCGAGCGAGCGTGAGTCGTTCGAGGAGATACAGGGCAGGGAGGGCCACCCGGTGCGTCCCGAAGGCGCGGACGAACTCCTGGCACAGGGCAGGGACTTGGCGCTGCGCGGCGAGGTGGACGACGCGCTGGCCGCGTTCGGGCGCGCCGCGGAGAAGGGGTCGGGCGCCGCCTCCTATCTCAAGGTGGTCCTTTCGGCGTTCCTCGACAGCAGGGCGACCCATCACGAGCTGCGCGGTGTGCTGCACCACGGCCACGTGGTGGAGGCGATCGGCGAGGAGCAGATCCGGGCGGAGGCGGTGCCGCTGCTGCTGCGGTGCGCGGCACAGGCCCGGCCGGGCTCAGCGGGGCTGTCGGCGCGCTTCCTCGCCGACGCCCTGCCCGGGTTCCCCGGGCTCCCGGTCGACGCCACCGGCGACGCGACCGTCCCCGCGTGGGAGGCGTGGGCCGCGGCGTACGACGCCCCGCCACTGCCCGAACCGCCGGCCTTCGAAGCCGCCCTCGAAACGGCGCGCGGGCTGGCGCGGGGCGGGCGGACGGACGAGGCGTGGGCGGTCATCGAGGAGGCGCTGCCCGCCTGGCGGCCGCTGTCACCGCATCAGGTCGCGCCGGTCGTCCTGCTGACCGACCCGGTGCTGCGGCCGGTGCTGACGCCGCGCCGGGCGCGGGCCGTGGTCTGCACACCGCGCGGCGCGCAGCCGGCGTGACCCGGACGAGCACCGCCCACACCCACACCCACACCGAAGATTCACTCATATGAACGCGCGTGAGCCCCGTCGCATGCGCCGCCGGGGCTCGCACCGCACCGCGGCCGCCCGGCCCCACAGCCGCACACCACCTCAAATCCCCTGGATACCCGGGGAGACAAGCCCCCGTCGCGCGCGATTCGTTGACGTGGCATGAGGGCCGTGCTATTCAGATCAGACCCTCATTGGACTGGACCTTATTCATGTAGGTGAACAACGAGCGTCGGAAGGGCCCCACAATGAAACACCACTCCAAGCTCCTCACCGCAGCCGCGGCGGCCGGCGTCGCCGTCGCACTCGGGCTGGGCGGCACGGCCGACGCCGCCGACCCCGGCGTCGCTCCCGGCGGGAACTTCAACCTCTCGGTCTGGGAGCTCCAGGAACCGGTCGGCAACCCCGGGTCCCCCACCACCATCCCCTCGTCCCGGCTCCAGGGGGCGAACGGCTTCCAGGACTCGTACTTCTACACCGACACACGTGACGGCGCGATGACCTTCTGGGCCCCGGAGAAGGGCGTCACCACCCCCAACTCGAACTACGCGCGCTCCGAGCTGCGCGAGATGAACCCGGACGGCAGCGCGGCGAACTGGTCACTGAGCGGCAGCCACAAGCTGAGCGCCACGCTGCGCGTGGTGTCCGTGACCTCGAACGTCTGCGTCGGCCAGATACACCTGGGCACGGGCGGCTCCTCCACCAAACCGCTGATCGAGCTGTACTACCACTCCAACGGCGACATCGTCGCGGGCACCGAGAACTCGCCCTCCGGCGGCCAGACCCTGCACACGGTCGGCCATGTGTCGGTCGGCAAGACATGGACGTACTCCATCGGCGTCTCAGGCGGCCACACCATCGACCTGACGGTCAACGGCAGCACCACGCACTACGCCATCCCGTCGTCCTTCGACCCCTACAAGCAGTACTTCAAGGCCGGTTCCTACAACCAGTCCTCCTCGGACAGCACCACCAACGGCGCCCGGGTCGCCTTCTACGGCCTGGCCGTCGCCCACAGCTGACCGCCCACGGCGGCAGGGGCCGTGCGACGCACTCCGCGCGGCCCCTTCGGCGCGGAGCCGGTTCAGAAGGAGGGCGGGCTCATCGCCCCGACGATGACGGCGGGCCGGTCCCCCGTGTTGCGCAGATGGTGCGGCACGGAGGCGTCATACGTGATCGAGTCGCCGGCCTCAAGGACGAACTCCCGGCCCCCGACGGTGACCTGAAGCGTGCCCTGCGTCAGGAGCATGACCTCTTCGCCCTCGTGCCGGTACGGCGCCGCCGCGTTGCTGTAGCCGGGCGGGATCTCGGCCCGCATCATGCCGAGGCTCCCCCTCATCGTAGGGGTCAGCAGTTCGTAGGTGAGCCCCTCGTCACTGACCGTGAGCCTGCGGCGGTGCCGCCCCCGGACGACGGCCGCGGGCTCCCGCTCTCCCTCGCCACCGCCGAAGAAGGAGCCGACGGGCACACCGAGCGCGTCCGCGAGCTTGACCAGCGTGGTGTACGACGGATTGCCGGCGCCGCGCTCGATCTGGCTGACCAGCCCCTGGCTCACGCCGCCGGCGGCGGCGAGCGCGGAGATCGTCAGGCCGGCCCGCCGGCGCAGCGACGACAGCCGCCGACCGAGCTCCCCCACTCCCGCCCCGCCCTCTCCGCCCATGAGCCCACCCGCCCTTGCTTCCAGCAGACCACCGGGCGCGCACCGGCAGGCGCCCTGCGGCACATCCTACGAGGCGGGCCCCGCCGCACGGGGCGGCACGACCTCCGCGTTCATTTAATTGAAGTTGTGCGTACTATAGTGAATGCAGGGTTCGGAACGAGCCCCTTCCCGACAGACACGACGCGAGCGGTGAGACAGATGACCATCACGCACACCCACGAACGCCACACCGAGCCCCTCTGGCTGGTGCAGGTCGACTTCCCCTCCGGCGGACCGTTCGGAGAGGAGATGGCCGAGGCGTACTCCGAACTCGCGCACAGCATCGCCGGGGAGTCCGGACTCGTCTGGAAGCTGTGGACGGAGAACCCCGAGGCCGGGGAGGCGGGCGGGGTCTACCTGTTCAGCACCCGCGAGGACGCCCAGGCCTACCTGGACAAGCACACGGCGCGGCTGAGCAGTTGGGGTACGGAGGACATCAGGGGCCGGGTGTTCCGGGTGAATCCCGCGCTCTCGCGCATCACCCGGGGGCTCGACCACGCCTGACGGAGGGATCCTTGACCGTCACGAGCCGGGCGTCAGGCCGGCGTGCGCCAGACGGAGACGTGCTTCGCGGAGTCCTGGGTGAACGGCGCGCCGTCCCAGTCCCCGAGGCGGCGCTCCAGGGAGAGCCCGGCGATCCGCGCCATCAGGTCGAGCTCGGCCGGCCAGGCGTACCGGTGGCGGGACTGCTCACGGCGGTAGCCACCGTCGCCGTCCCGGGTGAAGTGGTGGGAGGTGAGCGTCTGTTCGACCAGGTCGAAGGTGTCGAACCCGAGATGCCCCTCGGAGAGGTCGAACGGCACCGCGACCTGTCCGGGCGGCAGGAACCGCAGCGGCGGTACGCCCAGCTCGATGACGAACCGGCCGCCGGGCCGCAGATGGCGCGCGGCGTTGCGGAAGCACTCGACCTGCTCGTCCTGGGTGAGCAGGTTCGTGATGGTGTTGTAGACGAGATACACCAGGCTGAACTCGCCGGGCACGACGGTCGTCGCCATGTCCCCGAGCGCCACCGGCAGTGCGTCCTCACCGGCCTTGCGGCGCAGCACGGCCAGCATCGGCTCCGACAGCTCGATGCCCGCGACGCGCACGCCGCGCCCCCGCAGCGGCACGCCCACGCGCCCGGTACCGATAGCGAACTCAAGCGCCCTTCCATCACCGGCCAGTTCGGCGAGGAGGTCGAGGGTGGGGCCGAGGACGGCCGCCGAGGACATCTCGGTCTCCCCGGTGTCGTAGCGGTCGGCCTGTGCACGGGTCCACAGTTCACTGCTCGTCACGGTCGGCCACCCTGCCCGCCGCCGCGGCCCCCTGTCGACACATTTCCCGGCGCCCGCCGGCGGAGCGGCACCGCACGCCGTGGGGGCCACCGCGTCGCCCCGCCGGCGCCGCCGCTGACAATCGCAACTTCCCTTCTGTCACGTCAAGGTTGGTCAGGTCGCGATCCGGTTAAGCCGAAACCACATTCCAGTCATTCTTCGTGAAACTTTTCAACGCCGTGGCGGACGCGCGTTGAACGACGGGGTTCCGGCGGCCACGGGGGCTCGGGACGGCATCCGGGTTCCGCGCTCGGCGGGAGGTGGGGAACGGGGCGCCGCGGCTCCGGGGCGGGTGCTGGTACGCGCGGGGGCACGGACGCGACGACACGCGTGAGGGCCGGTCTCGGATGGTTCCGAAACCGGCCCTCACTGACGACTCTCACGAGTCGGGACGACAGGATTTGAACCTGCGACCCCTTGACCCCCAGTCAAGTGCGCTACCAAGCTGCGCCACGTCCCGGTGCGTGATCACGCGGGACAACCATACCGCACGGTGAAGGGCGCCCAGGTCACGCGGGGCAGCCGCACGGGTGGACAATCGCAGGATGGAGCATGGGAAGGGCGCCGGAGGCGCCGCGCGGGGCGGCCGGGACCGGGACGCCGGGGGCAGGGCGCGCAGCGCGCGGCCACGCGACGGGCTCGGCAGGCCGCTGCCGTACGGGGCGCGCGGGGTCGCGCGGCAGCCTGAGGGCGTGGTGCGCGCCCCCGCCGAAAGCGTCGCGGAGGCGCAGCGGCTGCTCGACGCGGGCCTGCCGTTCCACGCCCACGAGGTGTTCGAGGACGCCTGGAAGTCGGGCCCCGACCAGGAACGGCCGCTGTGGCGCGGGCTCGCGCAGCTCGCCGTGGGGCTGACGCACGCGGCGCGCGGCAACACGAAGGGCGCGCAGCGACTGCTGCTGCGGGGCGCCGCGGTCGTCGAGGCGTACGGGCGTCCCGCGCACGGCCTCGACCTGCCGGGGCTCACCGCGTGGGCGCGCGGCCTCGCGGACCGGGTGGGCGCGGGCGGGCAGGTGGGCGACCCGGCCGCGGAGGCGCCGCGCCTGCTCGGCTGACGCGGCGCGGCCACTCACCCCTCGACGAGGACCACCTCCAGGGTGCGCGGGCCGTGCACGCCCTCCACCCGGTCGAGTTCGATGTCGCTCGTGGCGGAGGGTCCGGAGATCCAGGTCAGCGGGCGGGTCGGGTCGAGGCGCGGCATGGCCTGCGGGACGCCGCCGACGACCTGGTCGGGGACGCGCACGACGCAGATGTGGTGGTCGGGCACGAGGGTGATGCGGCGCCTGCCCTGGTCGGGGCCCGCGTCCAGGACGAGGGTGCCGGTCTCGGCGATCGCGACGGCGCAGCCGGTGACGACGGAGCCCACTGCGTCGAGTTGGGCGGGCGTGGCCGTGTCGGGGACGCGGGTGGCGGCGGCCAGGGCGAGCCACTCCTCCGGCAGCCCTGGCGGGACGGCGACGGAGGTGCTGCCGCGCTCCCCGAGCAGGCGCGCGATGAGCGCGGGCAGCCCGGCCGCGGCGCAGCGGTGCACGACGGCCCGGTAGTCGTCGAGGTTCTCCGCGAGCAGGTCCACGACCCGGTCGTCCGGCGTGTGGGTGTCGCGGTAGCCGCGCTCGGGCTCCGGCGCCTCGGGTGCCTGGGCGACGGCCGCGCGCACGCGGGCCAGGATGCGTGCGCGGGCGTGGGATGGTGTGCTCACGATCCGCCGTCCTTCCTGCCGCCCGTGCGGGTGGCGCCGTTGGTGCGGTTCTTGCGCCACCAGTCGCGGAACGACTCGGGCGGCAGCTCCGGCAGGTCGCGGGTGTCGGTCCAGGCGCCGGCGCCCGGGATCCGCGACGGGTGCAGCCTGCGGGTGGCGCTCGCCGCCCGCTCCCCCGCCGCGAGGACGCCCGGGTGCTCGAACACCCAGGTGGCCGCCTTGATCGCGGTGCGCTCCAGCCGGTGCCCCCTGCCGCCCTGGTGGGCGATCTCGTCCCGCAGGTGCACCAGCACCTCGGGGATGTCGATGGCGACGGGGCACACCTCGTAGCAGGCGCCGCACAGCGAGGAGGCGTACGGCAGCGACGCGTCGATCTCACTGCGCGTGCCCCGCAGTTGGGGGCTGAGGATCGCGCCGATCGGGCCGGGGTAGACCGAGCCGTACGCGTGGCCTCCGGCCCGCTCGTACACGGGGCAGACGTTGAGGCAGGCGGAGCAGCGGATGCAGCGCAGCGCCTGGCGTCCGACCTCGTCGGCGAGGGTGTCCGTGCGGCCGTTGTCGAGGAGGACGAGGTGGAAGGTCTCCGGTCCGTCGCCGTCGGTGGTGCCGGTCCACATGGTCGTGTACGGGTTCATCCGCTCGGCGGTGGAGGAGCGCGGCAGGGTCTGGAGGAAGACCTCCAGGTCGCGCCAGGTCGGTACGACCTTCTCGATGCCGACGACGGAGATCAGCGTCTCGGGCAGGGTCAGGCACATCCGCCCGTTGCCCTCGGACTCGAAGACGGCGAGGGTGCCGGTCTCGGCGACCATGAAGTTGGCCCCGGAGATGCCGACCTTCGCGCGCAGGAACTTCTCACGCAGGTGGAGGCGCGCGGCCTCGGCGAGGTCGGCGGGGGCGTCGGAGAGGTCGTCGGGCGCGGGCTTGCCCCATTTCGCCATCTGGCTGGTGAAGATCTCCCTGATCTCCGCGCGGTTGCGGTGGATGGCGGGCACCAGGATGTGGGAGGGGCGGTCGTGGCCGAGCTGGACGATCAGCTCGGCGAGGTCGGTCTCGTACGCGGAGATGCCCTCGGCGGCCAGCGCCTCGTTGAGTCCGATCTCCTGCGTGGCCATCGACTTGACCTTGACGACGTCGGTCTCGCCCGTCGCCTTCACCAGGTCGGCGACGATGCGGTTGGCCTCGTCGGCGTCGGCGGCCCAGTGGACCTGGCCGCCCGCCGCGGTGACGGCCTCCTCCAGCTGGACGAGGTAGCGGTCCAGGTTCCGGAGCGTGTGGTCCTTGATCTGCTTGCCGGCCTCGCGCAGCTCGGCCCAGTCGTCGAGCTCGGCGACGGCCTTCGCGCGCTTGTCGCGGATGGTGTGGGTGGCGTAGCGGAGGTTGCCCCGCAGGGTCTCGTCGGCGAGCGCGTCCTTCGCCGCCGTGGGGAACGCCGGCATTCCGACGAACGTGCCGCTCATGACCAGGGCTCCTCTTCGGTCGAGGCAAGGATCTCGGCGAGGTGCAGGGGGCGCACCGGGTCGCCCTCGCGCCTGAGCACGCCGCCGATGTGCATCAGGCAGGAGTTGTCGGCGCCGCACAGTACCTCGGCGCCGGTGGACACGGCGCTGCGCACCTTGTCCCGGCCCATCGCCGCCGACACGTCGGGGTTCTTGACGGCGAAGGTGCCGCCGAAGCCGCAACACTCCTCGGCTCCGGGGAGTTCGCGCAGATCGAGGCCCCTGACCGCGCCGAGCAGCCTGCGGGGGCGGTCGCCGAGCCCGATCAGGCGCAGGCCGTGGCAGGAGGGGTGGTAGGTGACGGAGTGCGGGAAGTACGCGCCGACGTCGGTCACACCGAGGACGTCCACGAGGAACTCGGTGAGCTCATACATCCGAGGGGCGAGCGCGGCGGCCTGGTCGTCTCCCATCGCCGGGTAGTGGTTTCTGACCATGGCCGCGCAGGAGCCCGACGGGGTCACCACGTGGTCGTAGCCGTCGAAGACGTCCGCCATGCGGTGGGCGAGGGGCACGGTCTCCGCGCGGTACCCCGTGTTGAACTGGGGCTGTCCGCAGCAGGTCTGCCCCTGGGGGAAGTCGACTTCCACCCCGAGGCGTTCCAGGAGCCGGACGGTCGCGACACCGGTGGACGGGTACACGGCGTCATTGACGCAGGTGACGAAGAGAGCGACACGCATGGGTCGAGCATATGCCGGGCCTGCGCGCGGGCAGAAGGCCCGGGCCGGTGTGCGGGAGTGTCAGACATCGGATGGCTGTGACCAGGCGTCTTCCGTGCCCCTGCGGCCCGGTTCGGCGGCGCCGGGGTCACAGCGGCCGGGCCGGACAGCTGTGACCGCCGCCACGCGGCCGGGCGTGCATGTCCGGCCGGATCGCGGGAAGGCGCGGGACCGAAGTCGGCCTGAAGGACCCCTGCGGAGAAAGGCAGGCACACCCGTGCTGATGGCTCACCCCACGATGCTGCGTCACCTCGTCGAGAGCTACGAGACGGCAAGGGCTCTGCATGCCCGGCAGGGCGGCAAGGAGACCCTGCGGCGCCTGGAGGACGCCACATACACGCTGTGTGTCTCGACCGGCACCAGGACCGCCGAGGACGCGCTGGCGGCCGCGGGCAGACGGATCGCCGCGGCCGAGGCCGCCACCGAGGCACCCGGCGGGCTCACGACCGCCGTCTGACCGGTCGGCGGCGCCCCGCCGCGGCGACCGAGCCAGCCGTACGACAGGCGGAACGAAGGGATCGGGCCCATGGAAGGGCGTCTCCCTGAACCCACCGCGGAAACGCTCCGCGAGGCGGCCGAGAAACTGGCGGACTCGGCGGAGGCCGTGAGCGAGATCGCCGTGAGCGCGGCAGCGGCCGTCGATCCGTGGCTGCTGCCGCACCGGCTGAGAATCCTCCGGTTCGTCGGGGACCGGCCGGGACTCAATCTGACCCGGCTCGCCGACGGGACCGGTATGACGCTGCCGCGCGCCAGCCGCATGTGCGCGACGCTGGAGGCGGCCGAACTCATCGAGCGCAGACCTGTGCGCGGGGACCGCAGGGGGATCGGCCTCGTCCTGACCGAGCGGGGCGCATCCCTGCTCGCCGACTACCGCGACCGGCGGGCCACGCGCATCGCCGACGTCATGCGCCACATGCCGGGCGACAGCGCCCTCGCTCTCCTCGCCGGGCTGCGGTCCTTCGTCTCCTCACTCGCCGACGCCGAGGACCCCTGAGCCGCTCCGCGGGTCGTCGTCCACGGCGAGCGCCTCGGAGACCGAGCCGTACACCGGAAGCGCCTCGTCGAGGCCTATCAGGTCGAACAGCCGCCGCAGGAAGGCGGAGGGGCTGGCGATCCGCAGCCGGCCGCCCAGCGCCGCCCGGGCGCGCAGCAGCACGTTCACCGTGGTGGAGTCGGCGAAGGCGACCTTCGACAGGTCCAGGACGACCGGCCCGCCGGCCCGACCGCCGTCCTGCCCTTCCGCCGCTTCGGCGAGCGCGTCGGCCAGCGGGGCGACCGTGTCGAGGTCGAGTTCGCCGTCGACGGCCAGGACGACCGCGGTGCCTTCCCGGTTCGACGTCAGTTCCATCGCCCGGTCGGCGCTGGGAGGAGGCAGCACGGCGTTCCTTAGGACGGTGGAGGGCTCGGCGTCAGGAGACCCCACGATAGAAGCGATAGTTGTCATTTGACAACATTCTCTGGTGGGCAACAATCTGTTCACCGGCTGCGGGCGGGTCCGCCGCGCCGGGAGTGAAACGTGCCGTACCAGGAAGCAGGGGCTGAATGACGCTACGCGCTGTCCGCCACGCGACCCCGCGCCGCCTCGGCGGGCGGATTGCCGAGCTCGCCGAGGCGCCCCGCCGCCGCGGCGCGGAAGGCGCTGAGCCCCTCCGCGAGCGCCACGATGTCCCCGGGCTCCATGCGGTCGAGCACCGTCTCGACCTCGCGCGCGCGAAAGGAGCGGTACTCGTCGAGCACGGTGCGCCCCTGCCTGCTGAGCCGCAGCTCCACCTCGCGCCTGCTGGTCGGGCTCGGGGAGCGGACCACCAGGCCCATGGCCTCCATCCGGTCGCACAACCTGCTCAACGACGAGGGACGCGAGCCGAGGATCTCACTCAGCGTGCGAAGATTGGCGCCCTCGTACCCTTCGATGACCAGCAGAGCCCGTAGTTGCGACGGCGACACGGGCCCGGACGGCGCCGCCTCCTGGCCACGGCCCCAGAGCACCTCAAGCAGCTCGGAGGCGGCGCGGGCGGCCATGGCGACCTGCTCGCGCCGGTGCGACTGAGCCGTGAAGCGGGACATCGACCCACTCTTTCATCCGACACGGGTATTTGTCAGCCCAGACAGATTCACCCTGAGAAGAAGGCCTCAAGAACGTGACTGTACTGGCGGACATGGAAAGAGCGGTCCGGGCAGCGGCCCCGCACGCCCTCGTGGACGTGGTGCGCGAAGGGCTCGCCGCCGCGTACGGCGCGACTCGGGTGCGGCTCTACCTGGCGGACTACGGCCTGACGGTGCTGCGGCCCGTCGGCGGTCTCGCCGAGGAGGCCCTGTCGTTGAACAACAGTGCCGAGGGACGCGCCTTCGGCAGCCAGGAGCCCAGGGAGCACCAGGGCCGCGAGGAGGTCGACCACCATCTGCCCGTCTCGGTGCGCGGGGACCGGCTCGGCATCCTGAGTGTGCGGATGCCGCTGGAGCGGTCGGTGCCCGAGGCGGTGGCCGAGCTGGTGCGCGTCGCCGACCTGCTGGGCCACGAGATCCTGGTCGCGGAGCGCGACACCGACCTGTACCGGCAGGCGCGCCGGGTCAGCAGGCTGACCCTCGCCGCCGAGATGCAGTGGGAGCTGCTGCCCGCGCGGGCGTGCGAGGCGGCGGAGTACGCGATCGGGGCGCAGCTGGAGCCCGCGTACGCGATCCACGGCGACAACTTCGACTGGTCGGCCGACGAGCACGCGCTGACCCTGTCGGTCACCAACGGCATGGGCAAGGGCATCGAGGCGTCCCTGCTGACCCATCTGGCCGTGAAGGCGCTGCGCAACGCCCGCAGGGCGGGCATCGGCATCGCCGACCAGGCGGCGCTGGCCGACCAGGCCCTGTACGCGCAGCACCGGGGCGCGCAGTACGTGTCGACGCTGCTGCTCCACTTCGACCTGGCCACGGGCCGGGTGCAGGCGGTGGACGCGGGCTCGCCGCAGCTGTGGCGCAGGCGGGGCAAGTCGGTGGAGCGCATCGACCTGGAGGCGCAGCTGCCGCTCGGCATGTTCGAGGAGTCGGACTACCGGCCGCAGTCGTTTCTTGTGGAGCCGGGCGACCGGCTGCTGTTCGTGAGCGACGGGGTCTACTCGGCTGTCTCACCGCACGGGGAGGCGTACGGGGACCGGGCGCTGGCCAGGGCGATCAGCGCGACGAGTCTGCTGCCCGCCGCGCTCGTGCCGCAGGCGGTGCTCGGCGAGCTGGCGCTGCACCGGCAGACGGAGACACTCGACGACGCGCTGGTGGTCTGCGTGGACTGGTTCGGCCGGGGGGTGCGGGTGTAGGGCGCCGCCCTCCGGCCTGCGGGTCGCGCGGGCGCGGGTGGAGAGCCGGAGACCGGGGAAAGGGGTGTAGGGCCGGCGCGTCGCGGACCTGTGGGCGCAGCTCGGGTCTGCGGGTGCCTGGCCCGTGGGCCGGGCCTCAGGGCCCGGGTCCGGGGTGCCCCCTGCGGGCCGCCGGGATCAGGCCGCCGGGATCAGGCCCCGCGCGGCAGGTCGAAGCGCGCCGTGACGCGCTTGCCGACCGGGACGAGCTCGGCGGTGACCGCGTCGCTGACCGCGCGGACGATCTCCATGCCGTGGCCGCCGAGCCGCGCGGGGTCCGGCGGGAAGAAGCGGGGCAGCGTCGTGCTGCTGTCGTACACCGTGACCGACGCGTAGCGCGCGGTGCCCTCCAGCTCGATCACATAGGGGCCGTGGCTGTGCCGCTCCGCGTTGGTGACCAGTTCGCTCACCACGAGCAGCACGTCCTGGCGGGTGCGCTCGTCGAGCGGGGCAAGCCACTCCGCGCCGAGCTGCTGGAGGAAGCGCACGGCGAGGTCTCTTGCCGACGCTATGGAACCCGGCTCCCCGGTGAACTGGGCGGCCCTGTTCAGGCACTGCGTCGGCTGCACGGACGGCTCCGTACCGGTGGGGAGCGTCGCCCCCGAGACGGTGATCTGTTCGTTCATCTGCTCCTGCCCGCGCACCAGTGGGCGTCCGGGATCCCCGCTGTCCGTCCTCGCTTATGCCCCCTCATGCGCTTCTCATGCGCACGGTCCTCGGTGAGGGCCGTCACGACCTGCCGGGCAGCCTTACGACGGTCACGAAGAACTCGTCGATCTGCCGGACGGCCGCGATGAACTGGTCGAGGTCGACCGGCTTGGTGACATAGGCGTTGGCGTGGAGCTTGTAGCTGCGCAGGATGTCCTCCTCTGCGGAGGACGTCGTGAGGACCACCACGGGGATCAGCGCGAGCTCCGGGTCCGTCTTGATGCGTTCGAGGACCTGGCGGCCGTCGTAGCGGGGCAGGTTGAGGTCGAGCAGGATCAGGTCGGGGCGCGGCGCGTCCTCGTAAGGAGCGCGGCGGTAGAGGAAGTCGAGGGCCTCCTGGCCGTCGCGCACGACGTGCAGGGCGTTGCGGATCTTGTTGTCCTCGAACGCCTCGCGGGTCATCAGTTCGTCGCCCGCGTCGTCCTCGACCAGAAGGACCTCGATGGGCTTCGGCTGTGCGGGGATGGTCATGTCGCGGCTCCGTGCGGGGTGCTCGTTGCGGGGGTGGGGGCGGGAAGGGCCATGGGCCGCTGCGCGGCGTGCCGGTCCGCGGACTCCGCGGGCAGGACGAAGTGCAGGGCGGTGCCGCCCTCGGGCACCGGTTCGAGCCAGATCCTGCCCCCGTGGAACTCGACGATCTTCCGGCACAGGGCGAGCCCGATGCCGGTGCCCTCGTACTCGTCGCGGGCGTGCAGGCGCTGGAAGATCACGAACACCTTCTCGGCGAACTCGGGGGCCACACCGATGCCGTTGTCCGTGACGCTGAAGTGCCACAGGGCGCCGTCCTCCGCGCCGGGCGCGGAGTCCTCGCGCACACAGTCGAGCACGATGCGGGCGGGCCGGTCGGGGCTGCGGAACTTGATCGCGTTGCCGATGAGGTTCTGCCAGAGCATGGCGAGGGTGGTGGGGTCGCCGTGCACCCCGGGCAGCGGCGACTGCCGTACGACGGTGACGCCGTTCTCCTCGATGACCATGGCGAGGTTGCCGAGGGCCCGGTCGACGGAGACCTCCAGGTCCACGGCCTGCCAGGCGTCGTGGACGCGGCCGACGCGGGAGAACGTCAGCAGGTCGTTGATGAGGACCTGCATGCGCTTGGCGCCGTCGACGGCGAAGTCGATGTACTGCTTGCCGCGGCCGTCGAGCCGGTCGCCGTAGCGCTTCTCCAGGAGCTGGCAGAACGAGGCGACCTTGCGCAGCGGCTCCTGGAGGTCGTGCGAGGCGACGTAGGCGAACTGTTCGAGCTCCGAGTTGGAGCGGCGCAGCTCCTCGGTCTGGTCGGCGAGCAGCTCCTCGCGCTGCCTGCTCTCGTCGAGTTCGGCGACGAGCCGCGCCCGCATGTCCTCGACGGCGGCGCCCACGGCACGCAGGTCGGCGGGGCCCGTGACCTCGATGCGGCGGCCGAACGCCCCGGCCCGTACCCCGTCCGAGGCGGCCCGCAGCTGGGCGAGGGGGCGGCCGACCATGTGGTGGAGCAGGAATGCGAGAGCGGCGACGGCGGCCACGAAGAAGACGAGCATCACAAGGAAGACGACCTCGCTGACGTGCCTGCTGTGTTCGAGGCGCGCCCTGGCCCGGTCCCTCGCGGTGTCGAGGTGGGCACCCTGGGTGGCGAACTGCTTGCGCAGGCCGTCGAACTGGATCCTGCTGCGGTTGAGCTGGGCGCCGGACGCGGTGAGCTTGCCGCTCGCGCGGACCTGGCTGATCAGCGGCTGCGCGGTGTCGGCGCGCCAGCGCGCGGCTGCGCGGGTGATGGCCTCGGTGTCGCGCAGGAGCCCGGGGTCGTCCGCCAGGATGCGGTGCACCCCCGCGGTGAAGCGGCGCTCGCTCCTGACGCCGTCGGTGTAAGGCTGGAGGAAGGTGGGGTCGCCGGTCAGGGCGTAGCCCCGTACGCCGGTCTCCTGGTCGAGCAGCGACTTCTGGAGCTGGTAGACGGCGGCCCTCGCGGGCTGGATGCGTTCGGTCAGCTCGTCGCTGCGGCTGTCGGTCTTCGAGAGCAGCACACCGCCCACGGCGGTGCAGCCGACCACCACCACGACCATGGCGGCGAGGATCAGCCGGCCCCAGCCCTGGACGGACAGCCGGTCGCGGGTGAGGTGCCAGAGGGTCATGCGCGGTCTCCCCAGCCGAGGTGGAGTACGGCGACGTCGTCGGCGAGCCCGCCGAAGGGCGCGGCGCCCGCGGTGGCCTCGGCGACCAGGGTGTCGACGAAGTCCCGGGCGGACAGGGCGCCGTGGCGCCTGGCGAGGGCGAGGAGGCCCTCCTCGCCGAGGCGGGACACGGGCCCCGTGCGGCCCTCGAACAGCCCGTCCGTGAAGAGGACGACATGGCCGCCGGGCGGCAGCGGGACCGTGGACTCGGTCCAGCGGCCCGCGCCGGGCAGCAGGCCGAGCGCCATGCCGACGCGCGGCTCGATCCAGCTGACGGAGGTGCCCTCGCGGACCAGGAGCCCGGGGTGGCCGGCCCGCACGACGCGTACCTCACCGCCGCCCGGCGGGAAGGTGAGCGAGGTGACGGTGGCGAAGACGTGCTGGTCGGAGCGTTCCGCGACGAGGATCTCCTCCAGCAGCCCGACCCGTTCGAGCGGGGCGGTGCCGCACAGGACGGCGGTGCGCCAGGCGACGCGGAGGCAGACACCGAGCGCGGCCTCGGCCGCGCCGTGCCCCGACACGTCGCCTATGACCGCGTGGACGGTGCCGTCCGTGGTCTGCACCACGTCGTAGAAGTCGCCGCTGAGGAGGCCGTGGGCGCGCCCGGGTTCGTAGCGGGCGAACGCCTCGAAGTCGTCGCCGCGCAGCAGCGGCACGGGCAGCAGGCCGCGCTCCAGCCTGGCGTTCTCCTGGGCCATGAGCTCGTTGGCGCGCAGGGCGGCGGTGGCGCGTTCGACCTGCTTGCGCTGGAGGGCGTAGCGGACGGCGCGGCTGAGGATCTCCGGGTCGAGGCGGTCCTTGACCAGGTAGTCCTGGGCGCCGGTGGCGACTGCGGTGAGGCCGGTCTCGCCCTCGGCCATGCCGGTCAGCACGACGATGGCGGCGTCGGGGGCCCGGTGGACGATGCGGGTGACGGCGTCGACGCCGTGGGCGTCGGGGAGGTGCAGGTCGAGCAGGACGCAGACGGGCCCGGCGGCGCCAATCAGGTGCCGCTGGGCCTCACTGACCGTCTTGCACCAGGTCAGGGCGGACTCCAGGTCGCTGTCGGCGAGCATCTCCTCGACCAGCAGCGCGTCGCCCGGGTCGTCCTCGACCAGGAGCAGGACGGCGTCCACCGCGCGCCGGGCGTCCCGTGCGCCGGACACCGTCTCCTGTACGGGCACCACGCCGGACACCGGCGCGCTGACCCGGCTCGGCCCAAGCTGCGGCACGGGCACCCCAAGGGGCGACTCTGCCACGCTCACACCCCCACTCGCCTGGCGGCGCCCACGACGGCACCGCTCCGGCGGGAAGCATATGCGACAGCGGTTACGTGTTTTCAGGGACGGCCGCTCCTGGCCGGGGAGGCGGCGGGCGGAGCCGGGGAGCGACCGGCGGCAAATGGCACGCGTCACCCCGGCGTCGGCGGGCAGACGGATTCCCGTGGAAGGAAGATCCGCGAAGGGGGGTCCCTATGACCACCGTCGAAGAAGGGCCTGACGGCGCGACCGCCGAGGGCTCGCGGTGGCTGGACGCCCGGCCCGCAGGCGCGGCCGAGGCGCGTGACCTGACCGCCGCCTACCTGGCGGAGCAGGGTCCCCGGGTGCCGCAGCCCGTGCGGGACGACGTGCTGCTCGTGGTCTCCGAGCTGGTGACCAACGCCCTGCGGCACGCGGGCGGCGCGCGGGGCCTGCGGGTCGCGCTGCGCCCGGCCGGCGTCGAGGTGACCGTGCAGGACGGCAGTACGCGGCGGCCCGTCGAGCGCGGGCACGGCAGGAACTGGCTGCCGGGCGGCTACGGCTGGCCGATGGTGTGCCGCCTCGCCGAGGTGGCGGTCGTGCCGCTGGGCTCTGACGGGAAGCTCGTACGGGCGACCGTGCCGGTGCGGCGGAACTGACGGAGGGCCCGTGGCCCGCCCGTCGGCAGGCCCCTGGCCGCCGGGCAGGCGGGCCACGGGCGGAGAGCCGGGTCGGCGCGGGCGGGCAACGAGAGCACACGGGAAGGGCCGAAGACCGCGTCGAGCGGGAGAGCGGCGTCCGGCCCCTCGGGCCCTGGCACCCGGGCCCAGGCCGACCGCCCCGCGCAGGGCTGCCGGCGCTACCGGTGGCCGACCGGCGTCGCGGTCGGTGCCGGGGCCGCTCATGAGGACTGCCGGCACCGACCGCGGCCAGTGGCCGCGCGCTGCGGAGGCTTACGCCCCCCGCTTCCCCCCAGAACCGGTTCGCAGCGCGCTGTGCGACAAGCATGGCGCAGGTGGGGGCCGCTTTTCTTCGTTCAGCTTCTCTTACGAAATCCGGTGTGAATAATGGTGAGGCCAACAGGACGCCCCCTCTCCCCTTCCCCCCGGAGGGCCACCGGACATGCACAAGAAGGCGCTCAGCGCCATGCTGCGCGAACGCCGCGCCCTGATCAGCCCGGAGTCGCACGGGCTGGCCCGGCCGACCGGACAGGGAAGACGCGCGCCCGGCCTCTCGCAGCAGCAGGTGGACCTGCTGCTGAACCGCGCGATCCACACGTACCACCGCCTCGAATCGGGTACGTACCACAATCCGCCGGTCGGCCTGCTGCGCGAGGTCGCGCAGCTGTTCCGCTTCGACGAGCAGGAGTGGGTGTCCCTGTGCCGCTACGCGCGGGACGAGGACCCGCCGGGACCGCTGCGCCCCTCGGCGGGCAAGGAGATCCCCGGCATGTGGCAGGAGGCCGTCGAGGGCATCCTGCACCCGGCCTACATCACGGACGCGTCCTGGGACATGCTGGCGTGCAACAGCCCGTTCACGGAGATGGTGCCGGACGGGCGGGTGCCGGGGAACATGATGCGGTTCATGCTGCTAGACCCGGACGGGCGGGCGATCCTCAGTGACTGGGAGACCGCCTGGGCGCCGCTGCTGGTACCGCAGTTGCGGGCCGCGCTGGTGGCGCGGCCCGACGACACGGTGCTGCGCGGGATCGAGCGCGAGGTGCTCGCTGACCCGCTCGCGGGGCCGCTGTACGAGGCGGGCGGCGCGGTCATCCACCCCGACGGCGACGAGCGGCCGATCCGGCACGTGAAGCTGGGGCCCGGCTGGCTGCGGATGTGCGCGGCACAGCCGCTGGCGTCGCCCGGGGCCCGGCTGATCATCCTGATGTACCAGCAGGGCCCGCGGCAGGACGGCGCCCCGGCGATCCGGTCGGGCCGGACCTGGGCCGGCCTGCCGCCCGCCTGAGCCGCACCGCCGCCCGCCGGACCGCCCGTCCGCCGGACCGCCGCCGCCGTCAGGAGTTGCCGAGCGGCAGCCCCGGCGGGTTGACGCGGGAGGTGGGGACGGCCTCGTCGGTGAGGTTCCACGCCTTCAGCCAGGCCGCGTACTGGCCGTGCTCGATCAGGTAGTTGACGGCGTCGGAGAGTGGCTTGGCGAGCCCGCTGCCCTTTTTGGCCGTGGCGCAGATCAGGCCCTGGAGGGTGGAGCCCGCACCCGAGTAGGTGCCGGCGCTGCGGGTGGCGTTGGGGGTGCGCGCGGTACGCACGGTGTGGTAGGCGACACTGGGGTTGGGTGCGAGGTAGGCGTCGATCCGCCCGGAGTTCAGGGCGAGGTAGGTGCTGTTGGCGTCCTGGAAGTACCTGACGGTCAGTGTCTTGCCCGCGGCCTTCAGCTGGTCGCGCCAGTGGAGCAGCAGCTTCTCCTGGTTGGTGCCCGCGCCGACCGCGACGGTCTTGCCCGCGAGGCTGCGGTAGGTGCCGTCGAACCTCCACGGGTCGGACTTGCGCACCTCGAAGCCGAGGTTGTCCTTGCGGTAGCAGGCGAACTCGTATTTCTCCTTGCGCTGTTCGGTGTCGGTGATGTTGGAGAAGCCGACATCGGTGCGGCCGCTGTCGATGCCGACGAAGAGGTTGTCCCAGGTGGCGTTGGAGAGCCGGGGCCTCAGGCCGAACACGGCGGCCACGAGGCGGCCGAGGTCGGGTTCAGAACCGGTCAGGGTCTTCTGGTCGCCGCCGACGTAGCCGAGCGGCGGCGAGCCCGCGGGGAGGAAGCCGAAGCCGATGTCGAGGGTGCCCTTGCCGGTGAGGCGCTTCGGCAACTCGGCCCGGATCGCGGCGACCTCGGGGACCTTGAGGACGGCCTGCCGCGCCGCGCCGTTGGACTGCGCGCCGACGGTGACGGTGCCCTTGGCCGCGGCGGGGGTGCCCGCGGTGTCCGCGGCGGCGGAAGGAGAGGAGCCGCCGCAGGCGGCGAGGGAGAAGGCCAGCGCGGACGCGGCGCAGAGCGCGACGACGGCGCGGGCGCGCGGGCCGCGGGGACCGCTGGGACGGAGGCGGACACGGAGAGAGGGCATGGGGAACCTCGGGCATTCGGGGTCGGGAAGGGGCTGGCGGTGGACCTGGCCGCCGCCTGCCCGGCGGGTGCGGCGCGGTAGCACGCCGTGCACCCGCCGGGCGGGCGGGGACGGATACGGAGGGCCGGCGGTACGGGCGAGGCCGCGGTACGGCAACGGCCGGTGGTACGGGGGCGGCTGGAGTACGGAGTGCGGCTGGTGGCGCGGGCGGCCGGGGTACGGGGCCACAACTGGTGGCGCGGGCGGCGGGAGTACGGGTCCGGGTTGGTCCGGTTACGGGCACGGTGGGAATCGCGGGCTGGGCGCGATCAGAGGACGCGGCTGAGGAACTCGCGGGTGCGTTCGTGGACGGGGTCGACCAGTACCTGTTCCGGCGGGCCCTGTTCGACGATGCGGCCGCCGTCGAGGAAGACCACGTCGTCGGCGACCTCGCGGGCGAAGCCGGTCTCGTGCGTCACGACGATCAGGGTCGTACCGCCCTCGGCGAGCGCGGAGATCACGGCGAGCACTTCGCCGACGAGTTCCGGATCGAGCGCGGAGGTGGGTTCGTCGAACAGGATCACACCGGGTTCGAGTGCGAGCGCCCTGGCGATCGCGACGCGCTGCTGCTGGCCGCCTGAGAGCTGCCGGGGATAGGCGTCCCCCTTGTCACCGAGCCCGACGCCCGCGAGGAGTTCGCGGGCCCGCTCCTGCGCCTGTGCGCGGGTCCTGCGCCCGGTGGCGACGGGCGCGGCGGCCACGTTCTCCACGGCCGTCAGGTGGGGGAAGAGGTTGAAGCCCTGGAACACGAAGCCGATGCGGGCCCGTTGGGCGCGGATGGCGCGCGGCGCCAGCTCCCGGAGCCTGCTGCCCTGCCGGCGCACACCGATGAGTTCGCCGTTGACCCGGACGTGTCCCGCGTCGAGCTTCTCCAGGTGGTTGACGGCACGCAGCAGGGTGGACTTGCCGCTGCCCGAGGGGCCGAGCACGGCGGTGACCTGCCCCGCGGGGACCGTCAGGTCGATGCCGTCGAGCACGTGGTGGGGCCCGTACCACTTGTGCGCGCCGCTCACCTCCACGGCGGCGGGAGCGGGGAGGTCCGCGCCGGAGGCCGCGGTGTGTTCGCGGTGTGCGGGCGTGGCGGGTGTGTTCACGCCGGGGCTCCCGGGGCGGTGCGGGCCCGCAGGGTGCGCAGCGCGGTGCGGAGCCTGGCGAGCGGGGTCGGCGGCAGGGTGCGCAGGGCTCCGCGGGCGAAGCGGCGTTCCACGGAGTACTGGACGACGGAGACGGCGCTGGTGAGGATCACGTACCAGACCGTCGCCACCAGCAGCAGCGGGACGACGTCGCCTGGGAAGGTGCTGCCCATGTTCTGGACCTGTCCGAACAGGTCGAGCAGGGACACGTAGAAGACCAGCGAGGTGCTCTTGACCAGTCCGATCAGCTGGTTGACGTAGGACGGCACGATGGCGCGCAGCGCCTGCGGCAGGACGATGCGGGTGAACTGGTAGCGCCGCGGCAGGCCGAGGGCGTCCGCGGCCTCGTGCTGCCCCTGGTCGACCGAGAGCAGGCCCGCGCGCACCACCTCCGCGGCGTACGCGGCCTCGTTGAGGCTGAGTCCCACCACGGCGATGACGAGGTCGGTGGCGAGGTGCGACTCGTCGAAGTGGACGAAGCCGGGCCCGAAGGGGACGCCGAGGCTCAGTGTCTTGTACAGGGCGGAGAAGTTGTACAGGAACAGCAGCACCACGATGAGCGGCACCGAGCGGAACAGCCAGATGTAGAGCCAACTGACCGACCGGAGAACGGGGTTGCGGGAGAGCCTGCCGAGCGCGAGCAGGATACCGCCGGCGAGGCCGAGCACCGCGCTGTACGCGGCGACCTTCAGTGTGATCAGCAGGCCGCCGAGGATCGAGGGCCGCAGGAACCAGTACTGGAACCGGTCCCACTGGTAGAACGGGTTGGTCGCCAGGCCGTGCGCGATCTGGGCGGCGAGCACCAGCACGACGAGTGTGGCGACCCAGCGCCAGGGGCGCCGCTGCGGCAGCACGCGCTGCGCGGCGGCCGGCCGCGCCGGTGCGTCGCCCGGCGGCGGCGCGGTGGTGACGGGCGCCGCGGCGACGGGCGCGGGTGGCTCGCTCATGGAGGCTCCAGCGGAGTCGGTACGGGAGGGGCGGGGGTGCGGAGTGCGCGAGGGTCGCGCCGCAGCGGGGGTACGGCGGCAACCGGCTTTGCAGGGAGACCTGTTGCCATGCCCGCGCGGCTCGGCCGGCTCCCCCGCGCGGCTCGGCCGGCTGCTCGTGCGGGCAGGGCGGACCCGGGGTGCCGAGGGGACGCGCGGACGGCGCGGGACCCGCGCGAGGGGAGCGCCGGGTCAGGCGCGGTGCGCGACGGGGCAGCGCGGACAGAGCGCGCTGCTGACGCGGAGCAGGTCGACACTACGGTCGAGGACCGCGGAGAAGCGGCGGTGGCAGCGCCACATGGCCTCGTCAGCCGCTGTGCGCATGTCCTCTCACCCGCCCCGGTCTTGTGTGCTCCCACCGCCGGAGACGCCCGGCGGGCCCTCAGTTAGGCACGGGACACAGACCGGTGTCAACGTGCGCGGCGCGGTGCGGCCCGCGTCCCATCCCTCAGGACGGCGGTTGACGCGGCATGGCGCGGATGGTCGACTGATGCCATGCAGAGGCGAGTTGCGCTGGTCACCCGTGGACACATCGACTTCGGTCGCGTGTGGTCCGCCACGTGTAGCGCCTGACGGCCCTTCGTCCGGCCCGCCCCCTCGCTCCGTCTGCCCCTCGCCGCCCCTTCCGCCGCCGTGTGCCCGCGCGCCCGGCCGAGGGCCCGTGCGCGCCGGGGTCGGCGGCCGTGCCCCGTCCGCGCGTTCCCGCAGGAAGGTTCCCTCTCCCATGACCACGATGCCCTCCGTACCCGCGGGGCCCCATGACGCCGCCTGGGTGCGGGTGCGGGCCTCGGATCCGCTGGTGGCGCCGATGCTGCGCCAGCTCGGGGACGAGTACTCCGCGCGCTACGGCAAGGACGCGCACACCGAGCTGGCCGGCTATCCGGCCGAGGAGTTCGAACCGCCCCACGGCGTCCTGCTGTTGCTGCTCGAACAGGGCGCGGCGGTGGCCGGCGGCGCGTACCGCCGCCGCGACGCCTCGACCGCCGAGCTGAAGCGGATCTGGACGCATCCCGCGCACCGCAGGAGGGGTCTTGCGCGGCGGGTGGTCGCCGAGTTGGAGCAGACTGCGGCGGCGGGCTACGCCCGGGTCTACCTCACCACGGGCCCGCGCCAGCCGGAGGCCCGCGCCCTGTATCTGGCCGCCGGCTACACGCCCCTCTTCGACCTGGCGGCGGACCCGGAGACCATCGGTCCCCTGCCCTTCACGAAGGACCTCGTGCCGCCCCCGGACACCGCCCGGCGCGTGGTGTGAAGCGGGCCCCGGCGGGAAAGGGGTCCGGCAGTCATCGCCGCGGTCCCCGCACGGGCCCCGCGGCGCGGTACGGACGAGGGGCGCGCGGACGACATGGGTGACGGGCCGGCGGACGCCGGACGGCAGGCGGCGGGCGGCGGCCCTGCCGCGGGAGCCGGTACGGAGCGGGCGAGGCTGCCGCGGCTGCCGGTGCGGCAGCTGGCGGCGGCGTCCGTCGGCAACGCCGCCGAGTGGTACGACTGGTACGCCTACTCGTTCCTCGCCATCTACTTCGCGGACCGGGTGTTCCCCAAGGGCGCGGGCGACTCCCTCGTGCCGCTGCTCTCCGCCTTCGCGGTGTTCGCCGTGGGGTTCTTCATGCGGCCGGTGGGCGGCCTGCTCATGGGCGCCGTGGCGGACCGTCGGGGCCGCCGCGCCGCGCTGACCCTCACCATCCTGCTGATGGGCGGCGGCAGTCTGCTGGTCGGTGTGACACCGACGTATGCGGCGTCCGGGCTGCTCGCCCCGGTGGTCCTGGTGGTGGCCCGGCTCGTCCAGGGCCTTTCGGTGGGCGGTGAGTTCGCGGCGTCGACCACCTTCCTCGTGGAGTCGGCGGGCGAGCGCAGGCGGGGCCTCTTCTCCAGCTTCCAGTACGTGTCCACGACCGTGGGCCAACTGGTGGCCTCCGGCATCGCGGCCCTGCTCGCCGGCAACCTCACCGAGGGGCAGATGGCGTCCTGGGGGTGGCGGGTCCCGTTCCTCCTCGGCGCGGTCATCGCGCTCGTCGGCTTCTGGATCAGGCGCGGGGCCGTGGAGACCCGCAGCGCGCCCGAGCCGGGGACGCCGCGGCCCGGGCTGTTCGAGGCGCTGCGCCGCCACCCGCGCGCCTCGCTGCTGATCTGCGGGATCACCGCGGGCGGCACGATCGCGTACTACACGTGGACGACGTACCTGCCCACGTACGCGACGGTCAACGCGGGCGTCGGGAAGGGGACGGCGCTCACCGCGGGCACAATCTCGCTGGCCTTCTTCGCGGTGCTCCAGCCGCTCGGCGGCGTCCTCTCCGACCGCGTGGGCCGCAAGCCGCCGCTGATCGCCTTCGCGGTCGGGTTCGCCGTGCTCGCCGTGCCACTGCTGCACCTGCTCGACGGGGGTTTCTGGTCACTGCTGCTGGTGCAGTGCGCGGGCATGGTCCTGCTGACGGGGTACACGGCGGTCGCCGCGGCCGTGAACGCGGAGGTCTTCCCCGCGCGGGTGCGCGCGGCGGGCATCGGCTTCCCCTATTCGCTGACGGTGGCCCTCTTCGGCGGCACCGCGCCCTACGTCGGCACCTGGTTCGCCGACGCCGGGCACGCCGGCTGGTTCCCCTGGTACGTGGCGGTGCTGTGCCTGGTCTCCGCACTGGTGTACGCCAGGCTGCCGGAGACGGCCCACGGGACGCTGGAGCGCTGATCGCGCGGGGTCCGCTCCGCGGTGTATCGCCGCGACGCCTCAAGTACCCGGTCGGCCCCGGCGCCGAGCGCCAGGCCGGCGAAGCCGGCAGCGGAAGAGCAGGAACGGGTGCGCCGCAGCGGCCGCCGGCGCCCGTCACAGCGGCACCGCCCGCGAACTCCGTTTCGCCCACGGGGCGCAGGGCCCCGGGGCCTTCGGCGCGGCGGCAGGGCGAGGCCGACGGCGGATCCTCCCCGGCGCGCGCGTGCACGACAGCGTCCGTGCCCGTCTCCGTTCGTCTCTCGATGGGCACGGGCCCCCGTCGGGCGAGCCGCCCCCGCGAAGAGGTTCGGCCTCGGCCTGAGGTACGACCGGGCCGCCGTGGAGTGGCGGAGTCAGCAGGTCGTCCATGCGTTCCTTGAGCTCGCCGGAGAGCCGCGTCGGTTCGGGGTCGACGGTGCGGGCCCCGGGCGGCGGCCCGGCTGCCGGCCACGAGCGGCAGGACCTCGTCCGTCCAGCCGCCCAGCCCGTGCCGAAGAAAGGCATCCGCCACCAGGCCCTTCGGAATGTCTCGAAATCGCGCGAGAACATCGTTGCCGACCTTCTGCTACGTGATTTTTCGAGAGGTTCAACGCCGGAATCCAGGTCGCTTCCACACGGAAATCGGATAGTCTTTTTCAGGCTTCCTGCACACGTGCCGGGCCGCTGCCCGGCCGCCCCCTGACGCGGACACGGGGGCAGCAGCCGGTATCATCCTCCACCCTGAAAAGGGCCTCCGGAATCAGCGGAACGAAACCTGAAAAATCCTCATTCCTGCCGATAAAGCGCGAGGATTGCGCAGGGCGCAGTGGAAGCGCTTGATTCGCACAGGGCGGTGTCGCGGAGGCGACCGGAATCGCGCGGTGCGGGCGTCGGACCGCGGGCCGCGAGATGGCCAAAGTAGTAGTTGGCCACCGGATCGGGCCGTGTTAAATTCGGGAATACGCCACGTCCGATTTACCGGCCGGCAGCAGGGTATCGCTGCCGCCAGCGGACGTCAATGGACCGGCACCGAATCAGGTAGCCGCGGGAGGGGACAGCGTGACGAACGAGTCTGACGCATGGACGGATCCAAACTTCTCATCGGTCGATCAGTCGGATCGCGCCGTCCCTGTCAACCTGCGCCAAACGGGTCGACCGGACATCGAACTCCTGATATCCACGCGCGCCCGGAAGTCGCCCTACTGGCACCTGGCGATCGAGGCGGGATGCCGACGCGCAGAGGTGTACAACCGCATGTACCTGCCCAGGGGCTACGCCTCCAAGGAGGGGAACGGCGGGTCCGCGGCCGAATACGAGGCCTTGACGCAGCGCGTGACGTTATGGGACATCGCGGCAGCGCGGCAGATCCGCGTGCACGGACGCGAGGCCACCGAGTTCGTCAATTACGTCGTCACGAGGGACGTCACGCGACTGGCGCCCATGCGGGCGGCGTACGTCGTCCTGTGCGATGCCGGCGGACGAATGGTCAACGACCCGCTGTTGCTGAAGATTTCCTCCGACGAGTACTGGTTCAGTATTTCCGACTCGGATCTGTCGCTCTGGCTGAAGGGGGTCAACGTCGGCAAGGGGTTCGATGTCGAGATCCAGGAGATCGACGTGTCGCCCGTCCAGATCCAGGGCGCGCAGGCCAACAGGCTGATGGCCGACCTCATCGGTGACACAGCATCCGAGATGCCCCCGTTCGGGCTGGCGGAGGCCGAGATCGCCGGCCTTCCGGTACTTGTTTCGCGAACGGGTTTCTCCGGTGAGGCGGGATACGAGGTCTACCTGAAGAATTCGAGCATGAACGCGGAGAAGATGTGGGATGCGATCCTCCGGGCGGGAGAGGATTACGGGCTTGCGGTCACCGGCCCCATCCAGCCCCATCGGATCTCCTCGGGGATCCTCGCGTGGGGCCAGGACGTCGACAACGAGATGGTCCCCTTCCAGGTCGGATTGGCGGCCCACATTCCCCGCAACAAGGCGTCGGACTACATCGGCCGGGGCGCCCTCGAACAGATGCGGGCCGAGATCTCGACCGGAAACCATCCGTACAAGCTCACCATGGCGGGGTTGAGGATGGAGGGGGACCCGATCGCGGACTACCTGTCCGACTTCTGGTTGGTCGCGCCCTCCCCGGACGCGGAGCCGGTGGGCTACGTGACGTCCGCTGCGTACGCCCCGAAACTGCGGACGAACGTCGCCCTGGCCCGGCTGCCGGTCGACCTCGCGGTTCCGGGGACACCGGTGTACGTGTTCGAGCCGGCGGGTGACGCGACGAGCAGGAGCATCCCGGCGGTGGTCTCGGCCTTTCCCATCGAGTGAACCGTCGCGGCCCCGATCGCCCGGGGTATGGCCCGAGAACGCGCCAGGGCCGGTTTCGGATGTCTCCGAAACCGGCCCTGAACTGCGACTCTGTCGAGTCGGGACGACAGGATTTGAACCTGCGACCCCTTGACCCCCAGTCAAGTGCGCTACCAAGCTGCGCCACGTCCCGATGCCCGTGACCTGGGGTTTCCCCCGGCCGAACGCGCAAGAGAAGAGTACCGCACTCACCCGGGTGGTCACGAACCGCTTCCCGGTGGGCGTCGGGCGGCCGCCCGGGGGAAGCTGTCTCTGGCGTAGTGGATTGTTCGGTCACACGGAAGGAACCACGTCATGCCCGCAAGCAGTGACCTGCTCATCGACGGCTTCGGCCGCATCCGGGAGGTCGTGCACGAGGCGGTGGACGGTCTTGGGCCCGAGGAGCTCGCCACCCGGCTCGACGACGGCGCGAACTCGATCACCTGGCTGGTCTGGCACCTCACGCGGGTCCAGGACGACCATGTCGCGGACGCGGCGGGCTCGGAGCAGGTGTGGACGGCGGAGGGCTGGTCGGACCGGTTCGAGCTGCCCTTCAAGCCCGCGGCGACCGGGTACGGGCACTCATCGCGCGACGTGGCCGCCGCCAGCGGCATCTCCGCCGATCTCCTCACCGGCTACCACGAGGCGGTGCACGACAGGACGGTCGCCTATCTGCACACGCTCGGGGACGCGGACTTCGAGCGGGTCGTGGACGACTCCTGGACCCCGGCGGTGACACTCGGTGTCCGGCTCGTCAGCGTGCTCTCCGACGACCTCCAGCACGCGGGCCAGGCCGCGTTTGTCCGCGGGGCGTTGGAACGCCGCTAGCGGCCCTTGCCGGTGGCCGCGTTCCCGGCAGTGGCCTTGTCGGCGGCCCCCCTCTCCGCGACGGCGTCCGCGGCGGCCGGGAGGTACGACAGCAGCTCCCGCGCCGCCGACGTGGTGCGCCGGCCCTCGGGCACGGCGACCGACACCTCCCACTGGCAGGTGTCCGCCTCGGCGAGTTCCACCGTGCTCAGCCTCGCCGCCTGCGGCTTGCGGGCGACGGGGCGCGGGACCACCGCGACGCCGAGGCCGTGCCCCACCAGCTCGATCAGGCTGTGCACGTCGTTGACCTCAAGCGCGACCCGGCGCTCACGGCCCGCCGACGCGAACGCGTAGTCGGTACGGCTGCGGGCGCCCCAGTCCGTGTGGAAGTCGACGAAGGTCTCGTCGGCGAGCTCGGCCCAGGTGATCTGCTCGCGCACGGCGAGCGGGTGGTCGGGCCTGCACAGCAGCACCATCCGCTCGCGGGCCAGCGGCAGCAGCCTGATGCCGTCGGGGACCGAGCAGGACAGCGCGAGGAACGCCAGGTCCAGCCGCCCCTCCGCGACGTCGGCGGCGAGCGCGGCCGAGCCCGCCTGCCGCAGCCGGATCTCCACGCCGGGGTGCTCGGCCCTGAACCTGGCCAGCAGGCTCGCCACGTCCACGCCCGCGATGCACTGCTCGGTGCCCACCGCGAGCGTGCCGCGCAGCAGTCCCTGCACCGCGGCGACGGCCTCCTTCGCCGAGCGGACGCTGGCGAGGGCCCTGGACGCCTCGACGAACAGGGCGCGCCCCGCGTCGGTCAGCTCCACGCGGCGCGTCGAGCGCACGAACAGCGGGGCACCGAGCTCGCGCTCCAGCGCGCGCACCGAGGCCGAGAGGCCGGACTGGGAGACCATGAGGCGTTGCGCGGCGCGCGTGAAGTGGCGCTCCTCCGCGACGGCGACGAAGTATTCGAGATGACGCAGTTCCACGATTGAGAAGCCTAGTCTCTCAATGCGTTCGCTTTCTTCTATTGGACGGACAGGCCGCCGAGGGACCAGGGTGTGGGACGTCTCACTCAGAGGAAGGTGAACCCCACTATGAAGACTCGCCGCATCGGGACCGCCGAGGTCAGCTCGATCGGTCTGGGCGGTATGCCGATGTCCATCGAGGGCCGCCCGGACGAGGCGCGGTCCGTCGCCACCATCCACGCGGCCCTGGACGCCGGGGTCACGTTCATCGACACCGCCGACGCCTACCACCGGTTCGCCGACGAGGTCGGGCACAACGAGTCGCTGATCGCCAAGGCGCTGGCCGGCCACGAGCGCGGGTCCGAGGTGCTGGTCGCGACCAAGGGCGGCCACCTGCGGCCCGGCGACGGGTCGTGGACCCTCAACGGCTCGCCCGCGTACCTCAAGAGCGCCTGCGAGGCGTCCCTGCGGCGGCTCGGCGTCGAGGCCATCGGCCTCTACCAGTTCCACCGGCCCGACCCGTCGGTGCCGTACGAGGAGTCGGTCGGCGCGATCCGCGACCTGCTCGACGAGGGCAAGATCCTCCAGGCGGGCATCTCGAACGCGAACCCTGAGCAGATCAGGACGGCCAACGAGATCCTCGGCGGCCGCCTGGTGTCCGTGCAGAACCAGTTCTCCCCCGCGTTCCGCTCCAGCGAGCCCGAGCTTGACCTCTGCACCGAGCTCGGCATCGCGTTCCTGCCGTGGAGCCCGTTCGGCGGGATCAAGAACGCGGGCGCCCTCGGCTCGCGCTTCGCGCCGTTCGCCGAGGTCGCGAAGGCCCACGACGTCAGCCCGCACCAGGTGGCGCTCGCGTGGCTGCTGGCGAAGTCGCCTGTCACGGTGCCGATCCCGGGCGCGAGCCGCCCCGAGTCCATCCGCGACTCGGTGCGCGCCGCCGACCTGGAGCTGACCGCCGAGGAGCTGGAACGCCTCGACGCGGCCTGAGCCGCCCGGCGCACGCGGGCCCCGGCCGTCCGGACGGCCGGGGCCGGAGCCGCCTCACAGCACGTGCGCGTCGAGCCAGTCCGTGAGGTCCCGGTGCACCTCGTCGCGGTTGGTCTCGTGCAGGATCTCGTGGCGCGCGTCCCCGTACGCCTTCCAGGTCAGGTCGGTCAGGCCGAGGTAGCGGAAGTCCTCGATCAGCTCGTAGACGAGCGTCATGCGCTGGTGGCACGGGTCCTGCTCGCCGACCGCGACGTGGACCGGCAGGTCGGCGGGGATGCGGGCGAGCGCCCGCGGGTTGTTGATCTTGCGGACGCCGAGCACCCAGTCGAGCGCGAGCCCGGCGGAGAAGGGGAAGCCGCAGCGCTCGTCGGCCGCGTAGGCGTCGACCTCCGCCTCGTCGCGCGACAGCCACTCGAAGCCCGTGCGGTGCTCGTACGGGTCGTTGAACGACGCGAACAGCTCCGTCACGAACGACGAGCGCGCGTCCCTGCCCTCCTTCTCCGCCTCCCGTTCGAGCCGCACGGCGGTCTCGGCGATCTCGCAGCCGGGCAGCGAGCGGAACGTCCCGGTGAGGATCAGCCCGGCCAGGTCGTCGGGATACTCCTGCGCGTAGTCGCGCGCGAGCATCGAGCCCATGCTGTGGCCGAGCAGGAAGAGAGGCGCGCCCGGGTGGAGGGTGCGGGCCTTCTCCCCCGCCGTCCGCAGGTCCTCGACGTTCGCCCGCCAGCTGTCGCCCTCCGGGCCCGCGGCCCCGTACCCGCCGGTGGAGGTGGCGGTCGCGCCGTGGCCGCGCAGGTCGGTCGCGAGGACGCCGTAGCCGTGCGCGGCCAGGTGCCGCGCGAGGCCGTCGTAGCGCAGGGCGTGCTCGGCGGCGCCGTGCGCGATCTGCACCAGGGCACGCGGCCTGCCGCCCTCGGGCAGCCAGGTGTATCCGGCGATCTGGACGCCGTCGTGGGCGGTCAGCAGTCCTGGCGTGTAGCGGGTCATGGGCGGCGCCTCCGGTGCGGTGTGGGCGGGCGGGTCGCGCGGGCCTCCCCCGCGACTCTCTTCCCGTGCCCCTGTCCCCGCACCCGTACGCCATGCCCCTCAGCGCCCGGAGTCCTCCCTGCGGTGCAGGTCCGCGGCGAGCTCGGCCGCGAGCGACTTCACCGTGTCGAGTCCTGCCCTGCCCCAGCGGCGCGGCTCCGTGTCCCCGGCGCACACCGTGCCGAGGACCAGGCCCGCCCGGTCGGCGACCGGCGCGCCGAGATAGGCGCGGATGCCGGCCTCGTCGACCAGCGGGTTCGCCGCGAACCTGGGAAAGTCCCGTACGTCTTCGAGGACGAGCGCCCTGCCCCTGGCCACCACATGCGGGCAGAAGCCGCGGCTGCGCGCGAGGCCCCGCCCGGCGGCCCGGCCCGGCGGTGTGTGCAGACCCGCGAAGAACTGCCCGCCGCCGAGCAGGAAGTTGACGCCCGCGTAGGGCGCTCCGGTGAGCCGGGCGAGCCGCAGGGCCAGTGCGTCGAACGCGGGCTCGGGGCACTCGCCGAGGCCGAGGCCCCGCAGCCGCCTGTCCCGCTCGGGCGCCTCGCGGTCGTCCGGGGTGATCAGCATCCTGCCGATCGGGTCGTAGGTCACGAGGCCGCCTCCCCCGCGGTGGCGGAGGTGAGCAGGTGCTGTACGAGGGTGACGAGCGTGCGGATGCCCGAGCTGGCGATCCGGGCGTCGCACAGGATCACGGGCACTTCGGGGGCGAGGCCGATGGCGTCCCTGATCTCCTCGGCGTCGTAGTGGAACGAGCCGTCGAACTCGTTGACGGCGACCACGAATCCGATGCCCCGCTGTTCGAAGAAGTCGACGGCGGAGAAGGACTGCTCCAGGCGGCGGGTGTCGGCGAGGACCACCGCGCCGAGCGCGCCCGCGCACAGCTCGTCCCAGAGGAACCAGAACCTCTCCTGCCCCGGCGTGCCGAACAGGTAGAGCACATGGTGCGGATCGAGGGTGATCCGGCCGAAGTCCATGGCGACCGTGGTGGAGGTCTTGCCCTCGACCCCCGTGAGGTCGTCAAGCCCGGCCCCGACCTGGGTGAGGAGCTCCTCCGTGCTGAGCGGGGCGATCTCGCTGACCGCGCCGACGAAGGTCGTCTTGCCCGCCCCGAATCCGCCCGCGACCAGCACTTTCAGCGCCTGCGGAAAGGCCTCGGGCCCGGTCGCGGGGTCGGCGGGGGTCGCGGGGTCCGCGGCGGGCGTGCGCGGCGCCGGGGCCCTGGCTCCGGGGGCGCAGGACTCCGCGGGGGTGCGGGCCGCGGGCACGGAGCCGGCGCCCGGGGTCTCGGCGCGGCCGGGCGCGGTGTCGACCGCGGCCCGGGACACGGGTTCAGAGCTGTCGTCGTAGGCCATCGAGCACCGCCTCAAGCAGTAACTGGTCGGTCGGGTCCTGGAATCTGGAGGGCGGGCGCACGGTGATGGCGCCGCACTGCACCAGGTCGGCGAGGAGGATCTTGGTCACGGTGGCGGGCAGCCCCATGCGGCCGGCGATCTCCGCGACGGGGGTCGGCGCAGGGCAGAGCCCGAGCACCTCGCCGTGTTCCGGCCCGAGGGGCGCCTCGGGCACGCTCCCGGTGGATATCACCAGCGTCAGCAGGTCGAGCGCGACGGCGGGCCGGGTCCTGCCGCCGCTCACGGTGTACGGGCGGATCAGCCGGCCCGCGGCCTGGTCGAGCCATGGGCCGTCCTTCGCGACCGGCACCCCTCACCGCCCCGGTCGCTCGCCCGCCGCGCCCGCGGGCCGCCGCGCGGGCGTGACGAGGTAGGGCCGTACGCTCTTGACCAGCATCGCCATCTCGTAGCCGAGGATCGCGGCGTCGGCCTCGCGGCCCGCGAGCACCGCGAGGCAGGTGCCGGTGCCCGCGGTGGTCACGAACAGCAGGGTGGAGTCGAGTTCCACCACGACCTGGCGCACCGTGCCGCTGTCCCCGAAACGCGCTCCCGCGCTGCGGCCGAGGGAGTAGAGGCCCGAGGCCAGGGCGGCCATGTGGTCGGCGCTGTCGGCGTCGAGGCCGTGCAGCGATCTGACCAGGCCGTCCGAGGAGAGCAGCACCGCGCTGCGGGTGTGGGGGACGCGCTGGACCAGGCCGGCGAGCAGCCAGTCCAGGTCCTGGGCATGGCCCGTCGATACGTCACTCGCCATCGTGTTCTCTCACTCCTCGTTCGTGGGGGTGCGGCGGTGCGCTTCGCGCCGGTGTGGCGCCGGGCGCTCGGCGGGCTGCCGCTGCGGGAGGTCGGGCTTCGCCGAGGCCGGCCGCCGCGGCGGCCCGGGGGCGCGCGGCGGCACGGCGCCGGTGCCCGCGTCCGCGGCGGCCTTGGCGCCCGCCTCCGTCTCGGCGAGGCCGATGCCGCGCCGGAACGCGGCCATCAGGCCGGGGTCGTGCACAGCGTGCTCGCCCGGCGCATCCGCGGGCGGCGCGGGGGGCCTCTCCCGCAGCTCGGGCACCAGGTGCTCCTGTCCCTGCCGCTTGGGCAGCCGCGGGCGTCCCTGCTGGGTCGCGCGGGCGACGCCGGGGGCACGCACGTCGTGCGCGGGGGGCACGCTCCGCACGGCCGGGGCCCTGTCGCCGCGCGCGGGCGACGGGATGCGCGTGCCGGGGCCGGCGGGGCCGTCCGGGGAGGAGGGGTCGGCCGGGCCGGCGTCCGGCTCCCGCCGCCGGGCGGCGGCGTCGTCCCGCGCGGGCGGTGCGGTCACCGGGGGCGGTGCCGCCCCCGGGGGCGGCGTGCTTCCCGGGGGCACGGCGGGCGGCACGGCGCGCGCCGCGGCCGGCGGTGCGGAGCCGTTCCCCGCCGCCGTGTCCTGGCCGTCCTGCCCGGTGCCGAGCAGCGTCTCCGGCAGGACGAGGACGGCCTGCACGCCGCCGTAGATGTTGGACTGGAGCCGTACCGCGATGCCGTGCCTGCGGGCGAGCGCGGACACCACGAACAGGCCGATCCTTCCGTCCTGGAGCAGATGGGCCACGTTGACCTGGTCGGGGTCGGCGAGCAGGCCGTTCATGCGCTTCTGCTCCTCGGGCGCCATACCGAGGCCGCGGTCCTCCACCTCGACGGCGAGCCCCGCGGTGACGCGCTGGGCGCGCAGCAGCACCTGGGTGTGCGGCGCGGAGAACAGCGTGGCGTTCTCGACGAGTTCGGCGAGCAGGTGGATCACGTCGGCGACGGCGTGGCCGCGCAGGGTGCCCTCGACCGGTGGTACGAGCGTGACCCGCGGGTACTGCTCGACCTCGGCGACCGCCGAGCGCAGCACCTCGGTCACGGAGACCGGCCTGCTCCACTGGCGGCGCGAGACGGCGCCGCCGAGCACGGCGAGGTTCTCCGCGTGCCTGCGGATGCGGGTGGCCAGGTGGTCGACGTGGAAGAGGCCCTTGAGCAGCTCGGGGTCCTCGACCTCGTTCTCCAGGTCGTCGAGGAGCTGGATCTCGCGGTGCACGAGGGACTGGAGCCGCCGCGCGAGGTTGACGAACACCTCGACGCGCTGTTCGTCGCCCGCGCTGCTTGAGAGCTGCGAGGCCTGGACGACGGCGGCCACGGCGGCCTCCTGCGAGCGGGTCAGCTCGCGGCCGAGCCGGTCGAGTTCGTCGCCCGCCGTGCGCGGGTCGGGCGGGGTGCGGCGCACGGTCACCTGGTCGCCGCGCCGCAGCCGCTCCACGACGGAGCGCAGTTCGTCCTGTCCGCGCGCGCTCGTCCTGCGCAGCGCGTGGCAGCGCTCGATGACGCCCCGCGCGGTGCGCTCGGCCCCGAGCGCGGCGGCCGCGACGGAGGCGAAGGCGACGAGTGCGGTGCCCGCGAGCGCCGCCCAGGCCCCCGCCGTGGGTTCCGTGCCGGACTGGCGCAGTACGACCACGACGGCCGCGGCTCCGCTGAGCGAGGCGACTATGGCGGGCAGGACCGCGGCCCGCAGCAACCGCGGCCGTATCCGTGTGTCCTGGACCTGCCGCGGCGCCGTGCGGGCGCCCGCCGTTCTGCCGCGGGCGCCCGGCCTGCCGTGCCGCCCGCCCTCGCGGCGGTCGGACCGCGCCGCGGGTGCGCGAAGTTGAGACATGCCGTCAGTGCCCTCCGTTGATCATCGAGCACTCACGGTAGTCGTGACCGGCGGGGGTACGGACGGCAGTTGGCGAACTTGCCCGTGCAACGTCCCGCTCTGGTATGAGCGTCAGGACACGCGTTCGACCCTCTCGTCCCGGCTGCTCAGCCCGCGGCGCGCGGCGGGCCTGCCGCCCGCGGGCGTCCTGGCGACCTGGCGCCACCACGGGGCGTCGGGCACCCGATCGGCCGTCGGTTCGAAGGGCTCGCCCGGCCGGGGCAGCGCGACCGCGGCGCCGGCCTCCTCGGCGGCCTCGACGGTGCCCTCGCCCGGCTCGGCCCACGGGTGCGGCGCGAGGTTGAAGGTCCCCCAGTGGATGGGCATCATCACGCCGGCCGGCGTGCCGCCCTGGAGGTCCAGGTGGGCCCGCATGCCCTCGTCGGGGGTCATGTGGATGTCGGGCCAGTACTCGGAGTACGCCCCGATCTGGATCATCGTGGCGTCGAACGGGCCGTGGGCTGCGCCGATGTCCCGGAAGCCGGTGAAGTAGCCGGTGTCGCCGCTGTGGTAGATCCGGTGCTCGGGGCCCGCTACCACCCAGGACGCCCAGAGCGTGTGCTGCTTGTTGCGGATGCCGCGGCCGCAGAAGTGCCGGGCGGGGGTGGCGGTCAGCCGCACGCCCGCCACCTCGGTGGCCTCGTGCCAGTCCAGCTCGCGGAGCCTGGAGGGCGCGACGCCCCAGCGCTCCAGGTGCGCGCCGACGCCGAGCGGTACGGCGAAGACCGTGTCCGTGGTGGCGAGCGCCTTGATGGTGGGCATGTCCAGGTGGTCGTAGTGGTCGTGGGAGATCACCACGACGTCCACCGGGCCCAGGGAGGCCAGCGGCACGGGCACGGGGTGCAGGCGCTTGGGGCCTGCGAAGGAGAACGGCGAGCAGCGCTCGCCCCACACCGGGTCGAACAGCACCCGCGCCCCGTCGATCTCGGCGAGCACGCTGGAGTGGCCCATCCAGGTCAGCCGGAGCCCGGTGGCGGGCGGCTTCGCGAGGTCGGCCAGCGTGGTCGGGTGCACGGGCACGGTGCCCGCGGGGGCCCTGCGGGCGCGCGCGTCCTTCTCGAAGTAGACCTTCGCCAGGTCGAGCGGCGAGCCCGAGGGTCTGGTGCGCGCCGTGCCGTCCGGGTTCTTGAACGTGCCGTCCGAGAAATGCGGCGAGCGCCGGATGCGGGCGAGGCGCTCGCCGGTCGACTCGGCGCCGAACGCCTCGGGGCGGCCTGCCGCCAGCAGGCGGCCCACCGTCGGGAGGCCGAAGGACCGGGGCGGCGAGGACGGGGCCGCGCTCTGGGGCGTGTGTACGGGGGATCCGGAGTTTTCCACGGCGTGACAACGTTTCCGGGCCGCTTCGGATTCCCGTTCCTGCGCATCCGCCACACCCGTACGGAACCGGCCGTCCGGCCGGGCGGCCGCCGCCCTCCCGGCCGGTGCGCGCGGGGCGGGGTGAGTAGGGTGTCGGGATTCGCCGTTCAGATGACGTCGTTCGCGGGTTCACCGCGGCGCGCCACCATGCCGGGACGGGCGGGGCCACCGACGGGAGAGGACCACTGTGACGGACCAGCCGAGCGGCGGCGAACCGGGCAGGACGGGGTACGACGTGCTGGTCGTCGGGGGCAGCGGAGTGGACACCGTGGTCCGGGTCGACTCGCTGCCCGTGCCGCTCGCCGACACCGTCGACGTGAGCGCGATACGGGAGTGGCCCGGCCACACCGGGGGCAATGTGGCGCTCGGCTGCCGGGCGCTCGGGCTCAGCGTGAAGTTCCTCGACTTCGTCGGCGAGGACTGGACCGGGGAGCAGGTGAGGGCCAGGCTCGCCGAGGGCGGCGTGGACTTCGAGGCGCTGCCTTCGCCCTCGGGCACCCGGCGGGCGGTGAGCCTGGTGGAGCGCACGGGCCGGCGGATGTCCTTCCAGGACGCGCGGGAGCCCGCCGGGCTGCGGATGCCGCGCTCCTTCTACCTGCCGCACCTGCGCGCGGCCCGCCATGTGCACCTGTCGGCGGTGGACTTCGCCCGCCATCTCTTCGACGACATCGCCGAGGCGGGCGTACCGGTCTCCACGGACCTCCAGGACTGGGACGGACTCACCGAGCACCAGCGGGACTTCGCGCTCCGCGCCGACGTGGTGTTCCTGAGCGCGGCCGGGGCGGGCGGGAGGATCGCCTCGGTGATGAAGGAGATCCTGCGGGAGGGGCGCGCCGAGGTCGTGGTGGCCACGGCGGGCGCGGGCGGCTCGTACCTGATGACGCGGGAGGGCAGCAGGACGCCTCGCCCGGTGGCGGCCGAGGTGCCGCCCGCGCCGGTGGTCGACTCCAACGGCGCGGGCGACGCGTACGTCTGCGGCTTCCTCTACGGCAGGCTGGCCGGGCGGGGCCTCGACGCGTGCGCGGCGCTCGGCGCCCGCGCGGGCGCCCACGCCTGCACGGGCCAGGGCCCCGAAGCGCTGATAGGCCGCGACGACCTGCTGGCGCGGGCACGCTGAGGCCGCGGCGACGACCGCCGCGGCGGTCCGGTCGGTGAGCAGCCTGTCCCGCTGCCGCAGCCGCGCCCCCTTACGGCTCCACAGCGCGGCCCAGCCGGCGGCTCCGAGCGCGTCGTGGGCGGCGCACCGCGCGGCCGCCCAGGGGCGGGTGCGCACCGCGTCGCCCACCGGGAGCGCCCGCAGCGCCGCCACCGCCCGCGCTGTCAGAGGGCCTTGATAGAACTGCTGCAACGTCGGCCGACCCACGGGCCACCCGTTCTCTGGAGCCATCGCCATGCCCTCGGACAGCCTCACGGAATTCCACGGCCTGCCCACTTTCGACTTCTCCGGCGCGCGGGGCGCGCAGGGGCTCCCGCCCGCCGACTCCGTCGCCTGGCGGATCTGGGTCGAGTCGTACGACGCGGAGATCCCCTGGGACAAGGAGTTCGACCGGTTCGCTGAGGCCGTCGATCTCACCCGGGTGAGGGCGCTGGTCGTGGGCGCGTGGAGCGACGCCTACGAGTCGGGCCCGGACGAGGTCGTCGAGGCCCTCACCGGGGCGCGTGACCGGCTGACCTCGCTGCGCGCCCTCTTCCTCGGCGACATGACCTTCGAGGAGTGCGAGATCTCCTGGATCAACCAGACCCAGGTGGCGCCCCTGCTCAGGGCCTTCCCCGCACTGGAGGAGTTCGGCGTGCGGGGCGGCCAGGAGCTGGGGTTCGACCCGGTCGACCACGCCTCGCTGCGCTCGCTGAGGATCGAGACGGGCGGTCTCGACGGCGCCGTGGTGCGGGGCATCGGCGCGAGCACCCTGCCCGCGCTCGAACGCCTCGATCTGTGGCTCGGCGTGGAGAACTACGGCGGTACGACCACGGTCGCCGACCTCGCGCCCTTCCTGTCCGGCGAGCGCTTTCCCGCACTGCGCCACCTCGCCCTGCACAACAGCGAGTTGCAGGACGAGATCGCGGTGGCCTGCGCGTCGGCCCCGGTCGTCGCGCGGCTCGAGACACTGGACCTGTCGATGGGCACCCTCGGTGACGCGGGGGCAGAGGCGCTGCTCGCGGGCCAGCCGCTCACCCACCTCAGGCGGCTCGACCTGTCCCACCACTACATCTCCGAGGCGCTCCAGGAGCGCATCACGGCCGAACTGGCGGGCGCGGGCGTGGAGGTGGACCTCGACGACGACGGGGCGCGCGAGGACGCCGACGGCGACGAGGACTTCCGCTACGTGGCCGTGGCGGAGTAGCGCCGTGGCGGGGTGGGTCGTGGTGGGGATACCCGGCAGCCGCAGGGTCGGGCTGTTCGGCGCCGCGCTGCGCGCCGCGGGGCTGCCGCCCGCGCGGCTGGTGCCGTGGGCCGACGTGCTGCGGGGCCGCTCCCCCGCGTTCGGGGGCGGGGAGACGGTCCGCGTCGAGTCGCCCGGCGAGGACGCCGAGGTGGACAGGCTGCTGCGCGGGCCGCTCGACGCGGCGCGTGTCGAGGGCACCGCCCGCTGGTACACGGCGTTGACCGGGGCCGTACGGGGGCTCGGGCGTGCAGCGACCGCGGCGGGGGCCGCCCTGCTGCACGACCCCGCGGAGTTCGCGGTCCTCTTCGACAAGCGGCTGTGCCACGGCGTGCTCGCCGGCGCCGGGGTGGCCGTGCCCGCGTCCCCGACGTCGGGCCCCGCCGCGCCCTCCGTCGCGGGCTGGGAAGACGTGCGGGCCCTGATGGCGGGCGCGGGGCTGCGCCGGGCGTTCGTGAAGATCGCCCACGGCTCCTCGGCCTCCGGTGTCCTGGCTGTGGAGACGGCGAGCCGCGGGCGGGTGCGCGCGGTCACCTCCGTCGAGCGGGATGCCGCAGGACGGCTGTTCAACTCGCTGCGGGTGCGGGCGTACGCGACGGAGCGCCAGGTCGCCGCGGTGGTGGACGCGCTGGCGCCGGACGGGCTGCACGTGGAGCGGTGGCTGCCGAAGGCGGCCCTGGGCGGGCGCAGTGCGGACCTGCGGGTCGTCGTGGTGGCGGGCCGGGCGACCCACGCGGTGGTGCGCACCAGCCGCTCCCCCATGACCAACCTCCACCTGGGCGGCGCCCGCGGCGACCTGGCCGCGGTGCGCGCGGCGGTGGCGGCGGCGGGCGGCAGTTTCGGCGAGGCGCTCGCGCTGTGCGAGCGGGCCGCCGCCTGTTTCCCGCGCACCCACTGCGTCGGCGTCGACCTGCTGCCCGAGTCGGGCTGGCGGCGCTTCGCGGTCGGCGAGGTCAACGCGTTCGGGGACCTGCTGCCCGGGCTGACCGGGCTGCCGGGAACCGCAGCCGAGGGGCTCGACACCTACGCGGCACAGCTGGCCGCCGCGCCCCTGCGGGGTACCCGTGGCTGAGCGGTGTCCGCCGGGCACCGGTCCCGGGCAGAGCGGCAGGCCGGACATGACCGAGGTGGTCGGCAGGGACGACCTGCTGTTCGTCACGCTCGACACCCTGCGTCACGACGTCGCGGCGGAGCTGGCCGCCGCCGGGCGCACGCCCGAGCTCGCCCGCAGGCTGCCGGGCGGCCGGTGGGAGCAGCGGCACGCGCCGGGCAGCTTCACCTACGCCTCGCACCAGGCGATGTTCGCGGGGTTCCTGCCCACGCCGGTGCGCCAGGGCCCGCACCCCCGGCTGTTCGCCGCGCGCTTCCCCGGCAGCGAGTCCACCGCGGAGGGCACATACGTCTTCGAGGAGGCGGACCTCGTGTCGGGGCTCGCCGCCGCCGGGTACCGCACGGTGTGCATCGGCGGGGTCGGCTTCTTCAACCGCCTCGGCGCCCTGGGGTCCGTGCTGCCCGGCCTGTTCCAGGAGGCGCACTGGGAGCCGGAGTTCGGTGTGGCGTCGCCGCACTCCTTCGAGGCGCAGGTGGCGCGCGCCGAGCAGGTGGTGGCCGGACTCCCGGCCGGGCGGCGGCTGTTCCTCTTCGTCAATGTCTCCGCGCTGCACCAGCCCAACTGGTTCCACCTGCCGGGCGCCACCGCGGCGGCCGGCGACACGCGCGCCAGCCACGCGGCGGCCCTCGCCTACGTGGACCGGCACATCGGCCGGCTGTTCGCCGCCATGAGTTCCCGGCGCCGCTGCTTCGCCGTCGTCTGCTCCGACCACGGCACCGCGTACGGCGACGACGGGTGGAGCGGCCACCGCATCGGCCACGAGTCCGTGTGGACCGTCCCGTACGCCCACTTCTTCCTTGACGACCCGAGGACCGCACCATGAACGAAGGCCCCGCGACGGCCCTCTCCGCCCGGCAGGCGCCCCCGGCGCACGGCTCCGGGGAGCGTGCCCGGGACCCGCGCCCTTACCAGCACTACGTCTACGCCTACCCGCACAAGACCGCCTACGAGGAGCTCGACGACGCGCCTTCGCTGCGGGACGTATGGGCGGGCGAGCCGCGCGACGCGCTCGCGCTCTATCTGCACATCCCGTTCTGCGAGGTCCGCTGCGGCTTCTGCAACCTGTTCACCCGGATCGGCGCGCCCGACGGGCTGACGACGCGCTATCTCGAAGCGCTGGAGCGGCAGGCGCTCGCCGTGCGCGAAGCCCTCGGCGACGCGGAGCCGGTGGCCTTCGCCGCCGCGGCCTTCGGCGGCGGCACGCCGACGTTCCTCACCGCGGGTGAGCTGGAGCGGCTGTGCGACATCGCGGAGAAGCGCGCGGGCGCGGACCTGTCGGCCGTGCCGCTGTCCGTGGAGGCGTCGCCCGCCACGGCGACCGTGGACCGGCTCGCCGTCCTCGCGGACCGCGGCGCGACCCGGCTGAGCCTCGGGGTGCAGAGCTTCGTGGAGGCGGAGGCGCGGGCGGCGGTGCGCCCGCAGCGCAGGGCCGACGTGGAGGCGGCGCTCGGCCGGATCCGCGACGCGGGCATCCCCGTCCTCAACATCGACCTGATCTACGGGATCGAGGGGCAGACCGAGGAAAGCTGGCGGCACTCGCTGCGGGCCGCGCTCGCCTGGCGCCCCGAGGAGCTGTACCTCTACCCGCTGTACGTGCGGCCGAAGACCGCGCTCGGCCGCCGGGAGCCGGATGAGGCGGCCTGGGACACCCAGCGGCTGCGGCTGTACCGCCACGGCCGCGACCTCCTGCTCGCCGAGGGCTACGAGCAGGTGTCGATGCGGATGTTCCGCAGGCCCGGCCCGCCCGCGCAGGGACCGGACGACCACGCCTGCCAGACCGACGGCATGGTCGGGCTCGGCTGCGGCGCCCGCTCGTACACCTCGCGGCTGCACTACTCCTTCGACTACGCCGTGGACATGCGGGAGACACGCGCCATCGTGGACCGCTACACAGGGACCGCGGACTTCTCCCGCGCGCACCGCGGCTTCCGGATCGGCCCCGCGGGCGACGAGCCGCGCCGCCGCCACCTCCTGCAGTCGCTGCTCCAGGCCGCCGGACTCGGCCTCGCGGAGTACCGGGCCAGGTTCGGCAGCTGCCCCGCCGACGACTTCCCCGCCGAACTCGCCGACTTCGCCACGCGCGGCTGGCTCGACGGCGCGGCGGCCGACGCCGGTCTGCTGCGACTCTCCCCCGAGGGCCTCGCCCACTCCGACGCGCTGGGACCCGCGCTGTTCTCACCCGCCGTACGGGCGCGGATGTCCGCGTACGAGCCGAGGTGAGGCGGACGTGGACCTGACCGTGCCACACGAAGTGGGCATTTCCCCGGGTCGATGGCGTGGGAGCACGACGGAGGCGTGCGCCCCGGCCGTCAGTCCATCCCCTTCTTGCCCGGCGTCCAGAACGGCTTGGTCAGGACCGCGCGCCGGTCCCGGCCCGCTTCCTGGACGAGCACCCGCCGCACTGCTTGCACGTCCCGTGCCTCCCCGGCGACGTAGGCGATCCCGCCGGGTCCGGGAGCGAGGCGTCGTACGGCGTCCGGCAGGGACGTCCCGCCCCGGGGCACCCGGCCGAGCCGGTCGCCGCCCGCCAGGGGCATTCGCGGGGCTCACAGCGCCTCGCGCGCTCTCGCGTCATATACGGACGGTGCCGGACTCAGGCAGACTGACCAGGTTTTTCGCGCCAGTCCCGGACTCGTTCGGACTCGTTGGAAGGTTCCTGTGGACCTGACCGTGCTCTACCGGGGGCCGCTCGCCTCCTGCGACTACGACTGTCCCTACTGCCCGTTCGCGAAGCGGCGCGACACGCCCGCGCAGCTGCGCGCGGACCGTGCGGCGCTCGACCGGTTCACCGGCTGGGCGGCCGATGCGTCACAGGACCGGCTGTCGCTGCTGTTCACGCCGTGGGGCGAGGGCCTCGTGCGGTCCTGGTACCGGCGGGCGCTGACCGATCTCTCGCATCTGCCGCACGTGGCGCGGGTCGCGATCCAGACCAATCTGAGCTGTCGCACGGAGTGGACCGCCGACGCCGACCCGGCGAAGCTCGCGCTGTGGTGCACGTACCACCCGGGGCAGACCCCGTACGACCGGTTCCTCGGCAAGTGCCGGGAGCTGGCCGCGCGCGGGATCCGCTTCAGCGTCGGCGTCGTGGGGCTGCCCGGCCACCTGCCACACGCCCGCAGGCTGCGCGCGGCGCTGCCGCCGCACGTCTACCTCTGGGTGAACGCGGCCGAGGGGCACGTGTACACGGACGCGGAGGCGGCGCGCTGGACGGAGCTCGACCCGCTGTTCCCCTACAGCAGGGCCCCGCACCGCTCCGCCGGGCTGCCGTGCAGGACGGGCGAGTCCGTGGTGTCGGTGGACGGCGGCGGCACGGTGCGCCGCTGCCACTTCGTCCGTGCGGAGCTGGGAAACCTCTACGACGGCTCCTACCGGCGCGCGCTCGGGCCGCGCGCCTGCCCGCTCGCCGTCTGCGACTGCCACATCGGCTACGTCCACCTGGAGTCGCTGCCGCTGTACGACGTGTTCGCCGGGGGCGTGCTGGAGCGGATACCGGCCCGCCTGCCGCCCGTGTCCGCCGGGGTCAGGGCCTGAGCGGCAGCAGGTCGGGCCGCTTGGCCGCGGCGTGGTCGCCGGAGGACTCGCCGCGCAGCCTGCGCCCGATCCACGGCACCAGGTACTCCCTGGCCCACTGGATGTCGTCGCGTCGGCCCACCAGCGCGCCCCGCGGCGGCATGGCGGGCCAGGGCTGCTCCGGGTCGGCGGGCACGGCGACGCCGAGCACCTGCCCGGCGCGCAGCGCGACCCGCGTGTGGCCCTCGGGCGAGAGGTGCAGCCGGTCCGCGTCCCAGGCGCGCCGGTCCTGGACCGACCGCAGCGACCACAGGTCGAGCACGGGGCAGCCGTAGCGGTCCGCGATGGCCCTGACGTGCGCGGTGTACGTGGCGATCTTGCCGCGCAGGTGGCGCAGGACCGGCACGCCCCTCGGGTCGAAGCCGGTGGTGACCATGACCGTGCCGACCGAGCGGGTCAGGTCGGCGACGGCGCTCTCGTACACCTCGGCGATCAGGTCGGGGTCGGCGCCCGGCCTGATGAGGTCGTTGCCGCCTGCGCAGAAGGTCACGAGGTCGGAGCGGAGCCGCTGGGCGCGCGGCACCTGGGTGCGGACGATCTCGTCGATGAGCTTGCCGCGCACCGCGAGGTTCGCGTAGTGGAAGTCGCCGTGCGCGCTGTCGGGCGCCTCGGGGTCGTCGGGCAGCCGGTCGGCGAGGAGGACCGCGAGGCGGTCGGCCCAGCCGACGCAGCTCCCGTCGGGGCCGGGGTCGCCGACGCCCTCCGTGAAGCTGTCGCCGACCGCCGTGTAGGACCGGAGGCGGGGTCCAGCGGTGTGCCGCTGTGCTCTGGTGTCGTCAGCCACGCCTGTATTTTTCACCCGCGGTGCCCACCTACGCGACCGTAGGCAGGAGGCGGGGGCCGCAGGTGGCCGCTGTGATCCCGCTCACGGCGCGGCCGAGGCGCGAGCCGACGGGCGGGCGCGGTCCCGGCGCGCGACCGGTGTCCTGGGGGGCGCCGGTCCTGTGCGGTACGCGCCGCCCGCCGATGGCCTAGGGTCGGGAGCCGAGCCGCACGGCGTCCGCGCCGTCACCGACCGGGGAGGAGTCCTCCGTGGGGCAGGAGCCGCAGTACGTCGCCCAGGACACCGGGACCGCGCCTGGCCCGGCGGCGGGCCCTGGTGCCGCTCCCACGGCGGAGCCCGAGCTCACCGGAGTGCGCAACTTCCGGGACGTGGGCGGCCTTCCGGCGGCCGGCGGCCTGCGGGTGCGTACGGGTGTCCTGTTCCGCAGCGGCCATCTGGCGGGCGCCACCGCCCAGGACGCGGTCTTCCTCGCGTCGCTCGGCCTGCACACGGTCTACGACTTCCGCAACGCGGCCGACATCAAGCTGGACGGCCAGGACATCGAGCTGCCCGGCGTGCGCCACGTGAACATCCCGCTCAACGACCCGGCGGACGGGGCGGAGTTCTGGAAGCTGGTCCGGCACGGCGACGTGGCGCAGCTGCGCGCGCTGCTCGCGGACGGCCGGGCCGCGGCCCGGATGACGGACTCCTACCGCCGTACGGTCCTCGAAAGGACCGCTGAGCACGGCCGGGTGGTGCGTTCCCTCGCCGACGGCGGCGTGCCCGTACTGCTGCACTGCGCCGCGGGCAAGGACAGGGCGGGGGTGACGACGGCGGTGGTGCTGCTGGCGCTCGGGGTCGGGTACGAGGCGATCGAGGAGGACTACCTCAAGTCCAATGCCGCGCACCGGCGCTACCGGGTGCGCCGCGGCGAGGGTGCGGGCGGCGGCAGGTCGGCCGAGGTGATGGAGCTGCTCGGCCCGCTGTTCGACGCCCGCTCCGCCTATCTGCGCACGGCGTTCGAGACGATCGAGGAGACCTGGGGCGGTGCCGGCCGCTATCTGGCGGAGGGGCTCGGAGTCACGCCCGAGGTACGTGAGCGGCTGCGCGAACGGCTACTGACCGCGTGAGCCGACCTTGAAAAGCAGGTACAGGAAGCCCGCGATCGCGTGGCCCGCGATCAGGTAGGCGAACAGCCGGATGGCCAGGCCGCGCGGCAGGATGCCCTCCTTGTGGTCGGGCTTCTGACTGTCCAGCGGGTCGTGTGACATGGTGACCGCCTCTCGGGGGTGGTGGTGCCGCTCGGCGCCCGGGGCGCTCAGCGGTGGTGGAGGCCCGCGCCGTCGAGGCACAGCTCGCCGGCGGGGCTCTGGAGCAGGGTGTGCACGAACAGCAGCTCGGCTCCCGCGGGCTCGACCGCGGCGATGCGGTGCGGGACGAGCGAGTCGAAGTGGGCGCTGTCGCCCGGCTCCAGGACGTGCACGCCGTCGCCGAGCGCGAGGCGCAGCCGTCCGGTCAGGACATAGAGCCACTCCTCGCCGGGATGGACGCGTACGAGGTTGCCCTGCGCGCCGTACTCGACCGTGACGCGCAGCGGCTGCATGGCGCGCCCGGGGTTGCCGGCCTGGCGGTAGACCCAGCCGTCCGCCTCGACGGGCTCGGCGCGCCCGCCCCTGACGATCGGGTCACGTTCCGGCGGCATCTCGCCCAGCAGGTCGGAGACCGTCGTACCGTAGATGCGCGCGAGGGCGAGCAGCAGGGGCAGCGAGGGCTGCCGGTTACCCGTCTCCAGGCGGGAGAGGTGCGCGGGCGAGAGCCCGGCCCTCGCGGCGGCGGTCTCCAGGGTGAGCCTGCGGCCACGGCGCAGCTCCCGCAGGCGCGGGGCGACGTCGGGCAGGGGCTCATCGGGTGACGGGCCGACCGCGGGGGCGGTGGCTCCTGGAGTGCTCATGCCTCCATTGGGCCAAAAACTTTCCTCCGAGGCAAATTACTTGCCTCGGAGGCAAAAGGTCAGGGTACTGCCGCTCAGCGGTTGGCCACAGCCTGCTTGACCAGCGTCTTTCCGAAGTCCCACATCAGCCCGCCGCCGCCGTGCGCGTCGTCCATCACGGCGGTGAAGGCGTCCACGAACCGGTCCACCTCACGCTCGCCGATGGTGAGCGGCGGGATCAGCTTGATCACTTCGAGGAAGTCGCCGGAGACCTGGGTGAGGATCCGGTGCTTCTGGAGCAGCGGCACGACGACCATCTGGGCGAACAGCCCCTTGCGCGCGGCCTGGAGCATGGTCCAGCGACTGCGCAGCTTGAGCGAGTTGGGCCGGCCGAACTCGATGCCGACCATCAGACCCCGGCCCCGTACGTCGTGCAGCAGCTCGTACTTCGGAATCAGGTCCGTGAGCCGCTGCTTCAGCAGCTCGCCCGTGCGGCGCGCGTTCTCCACGACCTTCTCGTCCTCCATCACGGAGAGGACGGCGAGGCCGGCCGCCATCGCCTGCGCGTTGGCGCCGAAGCTCGCCGAGTGCACCAGCACCCGGTCCATCGAGGAGTAGACCTTCTTGAAGATCCAGTCCTTGCCGAGGGTCGCGCTCACCGGGACATAGCCGCCGGACAGCGCCTTCGCCACGCAGACCAGGTCCGGCTCGACGCCCTCCTCGTGCTGGTACGCGTAGAACGCGCCGGTCCTGCCCATGCCGGTCTGCACCTCGTCGGCGATGAGGAGCGCCTTGTGCTTGTGCAGCAGGTCCTGCGCGGCGCGCAGGAACCCGGCGGGCGGCTGGTGCACGCCCTTGCCCTGGATCGGCTCGACCACGAAGCCCGCGACGTCGCCCTTCTTGAGCTCGCGCTCCAGCGCGTCAAGGTCGCCGAGCGGCACGGCCGTGTCCGGCAGCAGCGGCGCGAAGCCGTCGCGGAAGCTGTCCTCGCCGTTGACCGAGAGGGAGCCCGTGGTCAGCCCGTGGAAGGCGTGCGAGGCGTACAGGATCCGCTTGCGCCCGGTGGCGTACCGGGCGAACTTCAGCGCGGTCTCGACCGCCTCGGTGCCGCTGTTGCCGAAGAACACCCGGTCCAGGTGGGGGCTGTGGGCGAGCAGCCGCTCGGCGAGCAGGCCGGGCAGCGGCTGGCAGTCGAAGCGGGTGAGGTCGGCGAGCGAGGCGTCCAGCACGTCGTGCAGGGCCTTGCGCACCACGGGGTGGTGGCGGCCGAGGCCCATGACGCCGAAGCCGGCGAGCATGTCCAGGTAGTCGTTGCCGTCCGCGTCCCAGAAGTAGGCGCCCTCGGCCCGCTCGTAGAACTTGTCGAAGCCGATGGTGTGCAGCATGCGCGGCAGCTGCGGGTTGACGTACCTGCCGTGCAGCTCGTACCGCTCGGCGCCACGCTCGGCGAGGAGCCGTGCCAGGTCGAAGCCCTTGGCGGGCGCGGGCTCCGCGGCGGGGGCAGGGGCGGGCGCCGGGGACCCGTTCGGCTCCGCGGGCCCCGCGGCTTCGGTGGACTGGGTCATTCCGCATTCTCCTTGCGTGCCAGGGCGGCACTGATACGTCCTGCGATCTCGACCGGGGTGAGGCCGATGTCGGCGAGCAGCTCACCCCGCTTGGCGTGCGGGAGGAACCGCTCGGGGATGCCGAAGGCCCGCAGCGGCACGTCGCACCCGGCGTCCCGCAGCAGCTGCCCGACCGCCCAGCCGACGCCTCCCGTACGGCTGTTGTCCTCCACGACGGCGACCAGCCGGTGGCGCCCGGCGAGCGGCACGAGCTGCTCGTCGAGGGGCTTGACCCACCGCGGGTCCACGACGGTGCACTCGACGCCGCGCGCCTGGAGCAATTCGGCGGCGCGCAGGCAGGCGGGGGCGAGGGCGCCCGCGGAGACGAGCAGCACGTCGGGCGCGCCGGCCCCTTCCGCGGGCCGGCGCAGGACGTCCATCCCGCCGGCGCGCCCGACCGCGGGCACCGGCTCCCCCACCGACTCCTTCGGGAAGCGGACCACCGTCGGCGCGTCGTCGACGGCGACGGCCTCCCGCAGCTGGGCGCGGAGCTGGTCGGCGTCGCGCGGCGCGGCGATCCTGAGGCCCGGTACGACCTGGAGCACCGACATGTCCCACATGCCGTTGTGGGAGGGGCCGTCGCTGCCCGTGACCCCGGCGCGGTCGAGGACGAACGTCACTCCGCAGCGGTGCAGCGCCACGTCCATCAGCACCTGGTCGAAGGCCCGGTTGAGGAAGGTCGCGTACACGGCGACGACGGGGTGCAGCCCGCCGGTGGCGAGGCCCGCGGCCGAGGTGGCCGCGTGCTGCTCGGCGATGCCCACGTCCCACACGCGGTCGGGGAAGCGCTCGGCGAACGGCCCGAGGCCGACCGGTCCGGGCATGGCGGCCGTCAGCGCCACCACGTCGGGCCGCTCCTCGCCGACGGCCGCGAGTTCCTCGGCGAACACCGAGGTCCACGAGGGCGCGCTCGGCGCGAGCGGCTCGCAGGTGAGCGGGTCCATCGCGCCAACGGTGTGGAAGTGGTCCGCCTCGTCCTGGAGGGCGGGCGGGTAGCCGCGGCCCTTCTCGGTCAGGCAGTGCACGAGGACGGGCCCGGAGAAGCGCCGCGCGGTGTGCAGCGCCGCCTCGACGGCGGCCACGTCGTGCCCGTCGATGGGGCCGAGGTACTTGATGCCGAGGTCCTCGAACATCCCCTGCGGCTGGAAGGCGTCCTTGAAGCCCTTCTTGGCGCCGTGCAGCGAGCCGTAGAGCTGCCTGCCGACGACCGGTGTGTTCTGCAGGACCTCCTTGCCCCAGGCGAGCGCGCGCTCGTAGCCGTCGGTGAGGCGCAGCGTCGACAGGTGCGCGGCGAGGCCGCCGATGGTGGGCGCGTAGCTGCGCTCGTTGTCGTTGACGACGATGACCAGCCGCCGGTCCCTGGCGGCGGCGATGTTGTTCAGCGCCTCCCAGGCCATGCCGCCGGTGAGCGCGCCGTCCCCGATGACGGCGACGACGTGGGAGTCACCGCCCCGCACGTCGCGCGCCTTGGCGAGGCCGTCGGCCCAGCCGAGGACCGTGGAGGCGTGCGAGTTCTCGATCACGTCGTGCTCGGACTCGGCGCGCGAGGGGTAGCCGGAGAGCCCGCCCTTGCCCCGCAGCTTGGAGAAGTCCTGCCGCCCGGTGAGCAGCTTGTGGACGTACGCCTGGTGCCCGGTGTCCCACAGCACGCGGTCCACGGGCGAGTCGAAGACCCGGTGCAGGGCGATGGTGAGCTCCACCACGCCGAGGTTGGGTCCGAGGTGGCCACCGGTCCTGGCCACCGCCTGGATGAGGAACTCCCTGATGTCCTCGGCGAGTTCGTCGAGTTCACCCTCGCTCAGCGCCTTGAGATCGCGCGGCCCCCGAATGCTCTCAAGGATCGACACGCTCGGCCCCCTCTCGGTTCGTACCACTGCGGCGGGCGCGCCGCCCTTGCGGCACCCGCACCCGGCCGCTTCGCGGGGCCGCTCGCCGGCCCCGGGCCCCGCCGGGACCCCGCGGTGAGCGGGGCCCCGTGCGGTGCGGTGTCAGCGGGTGCCCGCCACCGTCTCGCGGGCGGCCCTGATGGTCTCCTTGAGCGAGCCCATCGTGGCGAGGACCGCGGTGGGTTCGTAGCCGCAGTGCGCCATGCAGTTGTCGCACCGGGCGTCCTTGCCCCGGCCGTACTTGTTCCAGTCCGTCTCCTCGATGAGCTGGCGGTACGTGGGCACGTACCCGTCGGCCATCAGGTAGCACGGCCGCTGCCAGCCGAACAGCGAGTAGTTGGGGATCGCCCACGCCGTGCAGGGGAAGTCGGCCTTGCCTTCGAGGAAGTCGAGGAACAGCGGCGAGTGGTTGAGCCGCCACTTGCTCCTGTTGCCGCCGCCGAACGCCTTCTTGAACAGCTCGCGCGTCTGCGTGACGCCGAGGAAGTGGTCCTGGTCGGGTGCCTTCTCGTAGGCGTACGCGGGCGAGATCATCATCTCGTCGACCTTGAGGTCGTCGTTGAGGTAGTTGAGCACCTCGATGATGGTCGCCGGGGTGTCGGTGTTGAAGAAGGTGGAGTTGGTGGTGACCCGGAAGCCGCGGCGCTTGGCCTCCTTGATGGCGGCCACCGCCTCGTCGAACACGCCTTCCTTCGCGACCGACTCGTCGTGCCGCTCCCGCATGCCGTCGATGTGCACGGTGAAGGAGAAGTACGGCGACGGCGTGAACTTGTCGAGCTTCTTGCGCAGCAGCATCGCGTTGGTGCACAGGAAGACGTACTTCCTCTTGGCCACCAACTGCCGGACGATCTCGTCGATCTGAGGGTGCATCAGCGGCTCGCCGCCTGCAATCGAGACCATCGGGGCGCCGGACTCCATCACGGCGCCGACGGCCTGGGCCACCGGCATCCGCTGCTTGAGCACGCCCGCAGGGTGCTGGATCTTGCCGCAGCCCTCACACTTCAAATTGCACGCGAACAGGGGCTCGAGCTCCACGATCAGCGGGAACTTGTCCCGCCTGCGGAGCTTCTGTTCGGCAAGGTACGTCCCGACCCTGATGGTCTGTCGGAGCGGCATAGCCATCTGGCTCACCTCCTGGGGAGCAGCAAAGAACGGTGCCATTCATAAAGAACCGGAAGAACGGCACGGAGAACACGGAAGGCTGATATTCCCCCGCGTACCGTGCCGATCCGGACGAGCTCGTGCTCCGGAGCGTCCACGACCACACGTACGGCCGCAACCGGGCGAGGCCCGGCCTCCAGAGCGGTGCGGAGCGTCGCGGCGGACTCCATGTCCACCCCGACGGCTCCCGTGGTGCGTAGTTCGGCCCGTTCCTGGCCGCGTACCACGTGGTCGGAACCGGTGAGCGGACCGGTGTGGACCCTGTGCCCGGGCAGCGCCCGGGACAGCGCATCGGAGAGCAGTTCCGTGCCCGCGCAGGGCGTGGCCCCGTGGGCGTCCCTGGTCTCCTCGGCGACGACGAGGTCCCCCGGGCTCATGCCCGGGGTCAGACCGGCGCAGAAACCGGACGCGACGACCGCCGCGCCGCGGTGCCGGTCCTCGCCGAGCGCGCCCCGTACGGCGCGCTCGGCGTTGGCGGGGCCCATCCCCGTGCGCAGCACGGTGACGGGCCCCGCGGGCTCGCCCCTCCTGCCGCGCAGCGCGAACCGCTCGATGCCGAGCGCGCAGGCGATCAGCAGCGGCGTGTCCGGTTTCGAGGGATCGGTCCCCGCGGCGTCGGCCATCAACCCGCCCGCAGGACTCGGTCGGCGAGTGGCTCGCCGTGCACGTAGCGGCCGAGGGCGGTGAGCGGGAACACCTGCCGGTACAGGTGGTAGTTGATGGAGAAGTCCCACGGGAAGCCCGTACCGGTGAAGTACGGCTCGTCCCACGAGCCGTCCTCCCGCTGCGTCTCGGCGAGGAAGGCGACGCCGCGCTCGACGGCCTTGCTCTCCTTCTCCCCCGCGGCCAGCAGCGCGAGCAGCGCCCACGCCGTCTGGGACGCGGTGGAGGCGCCCTGCCCGATCCACTTGTCGTCGGTGTAGGAGCGCTGGTCCTCGCCCCAGCCGCCGTCCTCGTTCTGGACGGACTCCAGCCAGGCGACCGCGCGCCTGAGGGCGGGGTGTGTGCCGGGCAGCCCGGCGGCGGCGAGCGCGGGCACCACGCAGCCCGTGCCGTAGACGTAGTTGGTGCCCCAGCGGCCGAACCAGGCGCCGAACGTCTCCTGTTCCGCGAGCAGCCACTCGACACCGCGCCGGGTGGCGGGGTGGTGTGTCTTGCCCTCGTACGCCAGCATCTCCACGACGTGCGCCGTGACATCGGCGGACGGGGGGTCGATGACCTCGCCGAAGTCGCAGAACGGGAGCCGGTTGGGGAACGGACTGGTGTTGTCCGCGTCGAACGCGGCCCACGCCCCGTTCTTCGACTGCATCCCGAGCGTCCAGCGGGCGCCGCGCGTGACGGCGTCCTCCAGCTTGCCCGGGTCGGGGTGGTTGACCCGGCGCAGCGCGAGGATGACCTCGGCGGTGTCGTCGATGTCGGGGTAGTTGTCGTTGTGGAATTCGAACGCCCAGCCGCCGGGGGCCAGCGAGGGCCTGCGGACGGACCAGTCACCCGGTCGGGTGATCTCCTCGTTCATCATCCAGTCGGCCGCCTTCACCAGGGCGGGGTGGTCGGCCTCGACGCCGGCGTCGGCGAGCGCGATGGTGGCGAGGCAGGTGTCCCACACCGGGGACTGGCAGGCCTCGATCATCCGGGCGCCGTCCTCGCGCCAGACCGCGAAGCGGTCGAGGGAGGCGAGCCCCTCGCGCATCACGGGGTGCTCCAGGTCGTAGCCGAGCAGGTGAAGCGCCATCAGGGAGTACACGGCCGGCGGCTGGATGCCACCCCAGCAGCCGTCGTTCTCCTGCCGCTCGATGATCCACCGGGAGGCCGCGCGCATCGCGGCGCGGCGCAGCTTGCGCGGTGCGACCTTGCGGTACGCGTGCAGCGCCTTGTCGAGCCGCTGGAAGGCGCCGTCCCAACTGGCCACCTGCGCAAGGGGCTTGGCGGGGTTGGGGTCGGCCGGGTCGGTGTGCAGCTCGTCCAGGGGGAAGGGCGCGGGGCGCACCGGCCTGACCGCGCCGACCACGGTCAGCGGCACGATGGTCTGCCGGGCCCAGCAGCCGAAGTCGTAGACGTTGAGCGGCAGCCACTTCGGGAAGAAGATCACCTCGGGCGGCATCTCCGGCAGGTCTTCCCACTTCCACCAGCCGAACAGCGCGAGCCAGATGCGGGTGAAGACCCGGCTCGCGGCGATCCCGCCCTGCTCGCGCACCCATGCGGCGGCGCGCGCCATGTGCTCGTCCTCGGGACTGTCGCCGGCGAGGCGCAGCGCGACATACGCCTCGATGGTGGCGGAGAGCTCGCCCGGGCCGCCGTGGAAGGTGGCCCAGGTGCCGTCGGCCCGCTGCTCTCCCCGGATGAAGAGGGCGGCGGCCTCGGTGGTGTGTGCGTCGCGGATGCCGAGGAACTGACGCAGCAGCAGGTCCTCGGCGTCCATCGTCACATTGGTTTCCAGGTCGCCCTTCCACCAGCCGGCCGCGTCCTGACGGCCGAGCAGGTGGTCGATGGCCCTGCGGGTGGCGCGCTCCGCGGCCTCCCGTACCTCTCCGGCCTCGGCAGTGGTGGCCGGCACGCCCGCCGAAGCCGCCTCGGAGCCCAGGGCTCCGGCGCTCCCGTCGGTCGTCGCTGTCATAACTTCCCCTCCGTGCAGTGGTGCTTCTGCTGTGCTGGGGTCTGGGCCGTCCTCCTCCGTGCCTGCGGCGGGCCGGACGGCGACTGCTCGGGTCAACCCCCAGAAAGGGCAGATATGGGAATAGTGATCATCTCTCTCGTACGACGACGAAGTCGGCGAGCGCGACGAAGCGCGCCCGGACTTCTTCCGGCATGTCCACTCCTGTCAGGGCTTCCACCGCGACGGAGTGCTGCCGGCGAGCCTCCTGGGAGGTCCACTCGCGCCCGCCGGCCTCTTCGATCAGCGCCGCGCGGGTGGCGAATTCTTCCTCGGAGAAGGTCTCGAAATCATTGCTTTTGGCGTCGGCGGCCAGGAGTTCGCCGAGCCGGCGCGACGCGGCGTTGTCCGCGGCGAGCGCGGCCACCACCGGCAGGGACTTCTTGCGCTGCCTGAGGTCGCTCCAGGTCTGCTTGCCGGTGGAGTCGGGGTCGCCCCAGATGCCCAGCAGGTCGTCCACCGCCTGGAAGGCCAGGCCGAGATGGTGCCCGTAGGACTCCAGCAGGTCGGCGGTGCGGTCGTCGGCCCCGCCGAGCACGGCGCCGATGGAGGAGGCACAGGCGAGCAGCGCGCCCGTCTTGTTGCCCTCCATCCTCAGGCACTCCTCGACGGTGACCCGCTCGCGGTGCTCGAAGGAGATGTCCTGCGCCTGACCGTCGATCAGCTTGCGGGTGGCGCTGGTCAGCCTGCGGGTCGCCCGGCCGGCCTCGACGCTGCCGAGTTCCAGCAGGATCTCGTTGGCCAGGGCGAACAGCGCGTCGCCGACCAGGATCGCCTGGGCGGGCCCGTGCACCTTCCACACCGTGTCGCGGTGCCTGCGCTGCTCGTCACCGTCCATCAGGTCGTCGTGCAGCAGTGAGAAGTTGTGTACGAGCTCGACCGCGACGGCTCCCGGCACGCCCTCCTCGGGCGCGGCTCCCGCCGCCTCGGCCGACAGCAGGGCGAGCGCGGGGCGCACGGCCTTGCCGCCGTCGCCCGCCGCGGGGTTGCCTGCGGCGTCGATCCACCCGAAGTGGTACGCCGAGACGGTGTCCATCGGCGGCGCCAGCCGGTCGACGGCCGCGCGCAGCACCGGGGTGGCAAGGCTCCGCCCGCGAGCGAGCAGCGCGTTGACGTCCGCAGTGTCGACAGCCAGGTTGGCCGGGGGCACAGTCGGCACGGTCTCTCCTCTTGTTCCAGTACTCGTAGGTGCGGTTCCCGCGCTCACGCCGCCTCCCCCAGGGGGTGTCCGTGGGGGCGGCCTAGCTCGGTCAGGGCGGCGCCCGCGGCGTTCAGTCCGCTGCGGACGGCGCCCTCCATCGTCGCGGGCCATCCGGTCGCGGTCCACGAACCGGCCAGGAAGAGGCCCGGCGCGTCGGTGCGTGCCGCGGGGCGCAGCCGCCCCACACCCGGTGCGGGCGCGAAGGTCGCGGTGCGCTCCCGGGTGACGAAGAAGTCCCGTACCCCGGCGCCGCGGGCGGCGGGCAGCAGCCGTTCGAGTTCGGGGAGGTAGCGCTCCCGCAGGCGCGCCACGGGGAGTTCGATGTCGTCCTGCGCTGCGGACTGGGACAGCGCCAGGTACTGGCCGTCCGTGAGGCCGGACGTCCCGGTGCGGTCGAAGACCCACTGCACGGGGGAGCCGAGCGCGGCGAAGAACGGGCGGCGCAGGACCTTACGGTCGTACACCACATGGACGTTGAGGATCGGCGCGGTGCCGATGGCGAGCAGGCGTCCCGGGTCCGCGAGCGCGCCGTCGGGCAGCAGTGCGTGGGCCTCGCGCTGTGCTACGGCGAGCACGACGGTCTCGGCCTCGACGCTCTCCCCGTCGAGTGCGACGCGCCAACCGCCTTCGGGGCGGCGGCTGATGTCCGAGACCCTGGTGCGCAGTTCGGTGCGGACGCCCGCCGCGGCGAGTGCCTTGGCGGCGAGGGTGTCGTGGAGTTCACCGAGGGGGACGCGCGCCCAGCCGATGTCGGCGGCGCCCGGCTCGGTCAGCAGTCCCGTTGTGAAGACCTTGGCGGCGAGGGCGAGTGAGCTCTGCTCCGCGGTGGCGTTGAGCGTGGCCACGCCGACGAGGTCCCAGAGCGCCTCGACCGTGCGCGGGGACTGGCCGTGGCGGTGCAGCCAGGTGGCGAAGTCGACCTCGTCGAGGGCGGGGTCCTCGAGGTCGAGGTTCCTCAGCGCGAGGGCGGCTCGGCCCACCGACGCCCGCTCGGCGAGCGAGAGGTGGGGATAGCGCGCGAGACCGGCGGCCAGGTGCAGCGGCACGGGCAGGGCGTTGCGGCGGATCCGGCCGAGGCGGGGCCTGTCGCCCGCGACGTCGAGGACGGGGACGTCGAGCCGGTCCTGGAGGGGGGCGAGCGCCGTGCCCTCGACACGGTCGAGGAACCACCGGTACGCGGTACAGCAACGCAGGTACACATGCTGGCCGTTGTCGACGGTCAGGTCGCCGCGGGTGAACGAGAAGGCGAGGCCGCCCAGGCGCGGGCGGCCCTCCACCAGGGTGACGGCCAGTCCCGCGTCGGCGAGGCGGAGGGCCGCGGTGACTCCCGCGAGCCCCCCGCCCACCACCACGGCCCGGGCTTGTCCCGGATCGCCGGCCCCCGTCATGTGCGCTCCCCCCGTGAGGTCACGATCCGGGACGCGGCGGGGTGCGTCGGGGTCGCCGGGCGCCGGGCAGGCAGGTGCGAGCCATCGGCGGTCTGCCGCATCAGCCGCGCCCCCTGGAGGTCCGTCGTGAGATGTGGCGGGCGTCGAGACCCGACAGCCCGCGCACGGCAACATACGCCTTCTCGCGCCCCGGGAGTGACACCCGCCCCCTCAGCACCGCCTCCGGGTCGCGCTCGATGCGGTCGAGCAGCCGCCGGTAGATGCCGGCCATCGCGGCGACGCACGCGCCGCTGCGCCGGTCGAGGAGCGGGAGGAGCTGGTAGCCCTCGGCGAAGAGACGGCGCGCCCTGCGCACCTCGAAGTGGACGAGCCCGGCGAAGTCGGAGCCCGCGGGCGGGGTGGCGCTGTGGAAACCGGCGGAGCAGCCGAACTTGGCGAGGTCGTCGGCCGGCAGGTAGGTGCGTCCGTTGCCCGCGTCCTCGCGCACGTCCCGCAGGATGTTCGTGAGCTGCAGGGCGAGGCCCAGCGTGTCGGCGTATCCGAAGGCGCGCTCCGAGGTGGCGGCGGGGCCGCCGCCGAACACACCGAGCGAGAGGCGCCCGATGGCGCCTGCCACACAACGGCAGTAGACGCGCAGTTCGTCCCAGGTCTCGTACGTCTCGCCGCGCACGTCCATCAGGACGCCGTCGATGAGTTCGTCGAGCGCGTCGATCGGGACGGGGAAGCGCCGTGCCGTGTCACAGAGGGCGACCGCGACGGGGTCGGTGTCGTCCTCCTCCACGGCCCCCTTGCGCACCCGGTCGAGGAGGACACGGGTCTCCTCGAGGCGGGCTTCCTTGGTCTCGGTGTCCAGCGTCCCGTCGCCGATGTCGTCGACCCGGCGCGAGAGCGCGTACAGGGCCGACATGGCCTGGCGTTTCGCGGCGGGCAGCAGTCTGATGCCGTAGGCGAAGTTCCTGGCCTGCGCCCCGGTCACGGCCTCGCAGTAGCGGTAGGCCGCCTGTACCGGCGCGGACACGGGTGTCTGTTTCTCCACGTTCCGGCTCACCCCTCTCTGTGCGCACTTCGCAAGACAGCTCCCACCTCGCGCAGCAACCGTGGCCTGGTGGGCTTGGGCGGTCCGGAAAGCACATCGTGCCCGGCGGCCGCGATCGACGCGAGGGCGGCGCGCCCACCTGCCACGAATCCGGCGAGCAGGAGCCGGAGTCTGCCGTGGACGCTACCGACAAGAGCTGTGCCCTGCGCGAGCAGGTCCCCCGCGCGCTCCGCCTCGAACGCGATGAGCGTGCGTACGGAGGCGTTCGCGGTGGGTGCGGCGAGGTCGGCCTCGCAGACGCGGAAGCGCTTCATGTCCTCCGCGGGCAGGTAGATCCGGTCCCGTGCGAGGTCCTCCGCCACGTCCTGGAGGTGCTCGACGATCTGGAGCGCGGTGCAGATGGCGTCGGAGCGGCGGACGCGCTCGGGGGTCTCGGTACCGGTGATGCCGAGGACCAGGCGGCCGACCGGGTTGGCCGAGAGCTCGCAGTAGGCGAGCAGGTCGTCGTAGGTCTCGTACCTGCGCACCAGTTGGTCCTGCCGGTTGGCGCCGATCAGCCCGAGGAAGGGCTCGGGCGGCAGCGCGCGGCGGTGGACGGTGGGGGCGAGGGCGCGCAGCAGATGGTGGCCGGGCTCGGGGCCCTCGGGCTCGAAGACGCGCCGCAGGTCGGCCTCGAAGGCGTCGAGCAGGGCGACGCGGTCGCCGACGCGTTCCGGGTCCACACCGAGCTCGCGGGCGTCGGCCCCGCCGGGGGCGAGGTCGCCGTCGCCGATGTCGTCGACGAGCCGGGAGAAGCCGTACACGGCCATGAGGTCGTCGCGCCAGTCGCGGGGCAGGAAAAACGGGGCTACGGGGAAGTTCTCGTCCGTCGCCTTGTCCAGTGTGTCGCGAGCCGGTGCGTCCGCGCTCCCGTCCTGACCCGTCACTGCGGAGTTCCCAATACGGGGACGGAGTAATCCTCGCAGATCCGGAGATTTTCCGTCATTTCCGTCATATCTCCCGTTCTACACTGCCAACCGAATACATCCCATTTCGGACACGCCGCCCGCCCTCCCGAGCAATCACCACCCCGGCACGTGGGGTACTCAGGGGGGAATCACCCCACTTGCCGTGAATTCAGAACCAGCTCAGCTTACGTTGTACAACGGGAAGGGTCTCGTCCGGGGTGTTGCGCGCATTACAAGAACGCTGCGATCCGCGGCAACGCTTCCCCTGCTGCGGCGACTTGACCCGCCCTTGACACTTTCCGGTCCCGGCGACGTGCGAAGGCCCCCGCGGGACGCCTCCCACGGGGGCCGAGAACGCCACCGGTCCCGCGTGCTACTTGCCGGTCTCCTTCTCGTAGGCGCGCAGCACCTCTTCGGTGGGCCCGTCCATCAGCAGCTCGCCCTTCTCCAGCCACAGCACCCGGTCGCAGGTGTCCCTGATGGACTTGTTGCTGTGGCTGACGAGGAACACCGTGCCGGCTTCCTTCCGCAGTTCCCTGATGCGTTCCTCGGAGCGGACCTGGAACTTGCGGTCACCGGTGGCGAGCGCCTCGTCGATCATGAGCACGTCGTGGTTCTTGGCGGCTGCGATGGAGAAGCGCAACCTGGCCGCCATACCGGAGGAGTACGTACGCATCGGAAGCGTGATGAAGTCGCCCTTCTCGTTGATGCCGGAAAAGTCGACGATCTCCTGGTACCGCGCTCTGATCTCCTCCCGCGACATGCCCATGGCCAGGCCGCCGAGGATGACGTTGCGCTCGCCGGTCAGGTCGTTCATCAGGGCGGCGTTGACACCGAGCAGCGAGGGCTGGCCGTCCGTGTAGACCTTGCCGCGCTCCGGCGGCAGCAGGCCCGCGATGGCCCGCAGCAGCGTCGACTTGCCCGAGCCGTTCGAACCGATCAGGCCGATCGCCTCGCCCCGGTACGCGGTGAACGTCACGCCGCGCACCGCGTGCACCCTGCGCACGCCGCGCGACTCGCCCTTGTCCTTGCGGATGATCCGGCTGAGCGCCGCCGTGGCGCTGCCCTTGCCGCGGCCGCCGCCGTTGACCCGGTACACGATGTGCACGTCGTCGGCGATCACCGTCGGGACGCGTTCGTCCGCGCCCGGCTTGTCGAGAGAGATGTCAGCCACGGCCGTACTGCTCCTCAGCCTTCCAGAAGTAGATGAATCCGGCGGTGCCCAGGAGCACCGCCCACCCGAGCCCCCACAGCCAGACGTGCGCGGGCAGGTTGTGTGCACCGTAGCCCCGGATCAGCGCGTAGCGCACCAGGTCCATGTAGAGGGCGAGCGGATTGTGCTGCAACGCCGCTTTGATCCACTGGGGCCTGCCCTCCAGCATGACAGGGATGGAGAACATGACGCCCGACGCGTACATCCAGGTGCGCATCACGAACGGCATCAGCTGGGCGAAGTCGGGGGTCTTGCTGCCGAGCCTCGCCATCACCATCGTCAGGCCGACGTTGAAGACGAACTGGAGCGCGAGCGCGGGCACCGCGAGCAGCCAGCGCGGCGACGGGTAGCTGCCGAAGGCGACGGCCGCGACGACCAGGATGACCATCGAGAACAGCAGTTGCTGGAGCTGCTGGATCGCGACCGACACGGGCAGCGCCGCGCGCGGGAAGTGCAGCGCCCGCACCAGGCCCAGGTTGCCCGAGATGGCCCGGACACCCGCCGTGACCGAGCTCTGGGTGAACTGGAAGATGAACACACCCGTGACCAGGAACGGCACGAAGACGTCGTGCGGGATGCCCCGACGCGTCCCCAGGATCAGCCCGAAGATGAGGTAGTAGACGCAGGCGTTGAGCAGCGGAGTGGCCAGCTGCCAGATCTGCCCCAGCTTCGCCCGGCTGTACTGGGCGGTCAGCCTGGCACTGCTGAACGCGACGATGAAGTGGCGCCGCCCCCACAGCTGCCGTACGTACTCCGGCAGCGGCGGGCGCGCGCCGCTCACCGAGAGGCCGTGGCGCGCCGCAAGCTCCGCGAGGGGGTCCGGTGTGCGGTCGGACGGCGGGCCCGTGCCGCCGTCGCGTGCTGTCTTCGTCAAGGGTCACAGAACCTTCGTGTGCGGGACCGCGTACGGGACGGGCCGGGCGCGGGGCTAGCGGAGCCTGCTCGACGCCAGGATGGACACCAGGTGCAGCAGCGTCTGCGCCACCGCGACGGCGGCGAGCACCGCGACACCCAGCCGGGTGAAGAAGAGGCCGCTGCCCGCCGGGACGCACGCGTCGAGGACCGCCGCGAGCAGGATGAACAGGCTCGCCTCGATCCCGCCCACCAGCCGGTGGAACCTGAGCGCCGCGGCTGCGCGGCGGACCAGCGCGAGCCCCGACGAGCGCGGCGCGGACGCCTCGTCCGCGACCGCGGGCAGGCCGCTGCGCTGCCGCGCCACGTCCACCAGGTCGGTCTCGGCCTTGATGAGGATCGCGCCGAGCGCGGCCAGGGTGCCGAGGAACGCCCACAGCCAGCCGGGGTGCGGGCCCTGCCGGTGGAAGACGTCGGCTGCCCGCAGCCCGAACCCGGTGAGCAGCGCGGCCTCGCACAGGTAGTGGCCGGTCCGGTCCAGGTACACCCCGGTCACGGAGGTCTGGCCGCGCCAGCGGGCCACCTCGCCGTCGACGCAGTCGAGCAGCAGGTAGAGCTGGAACAGCAGCGCGGCGAGCACCGCGCCCGGGAGGCCGGGCAGCAGCAGCACGGCGCCGCCGAGCACGCCCGCGACCACCATGAGGTACGTGAGCTGGTTGGGCGAGATCCGGGTGTTCACCAGATACGGGTCGATCCTGAGTGAGATCTCCCGCATGTACAGCCGTCCGGCCCAGTGTTCGCCGCTGCGCCGGTCCTTCACCCCGGCGGGGTGGACGACCGGGCGCAGCTCAGCCGCGGATGGTCTTGGCATGGTCGGCGTAGGCGTCCCTGATCTGGTCGGTGGACAAATCGAGGTGTTCGAGGACGGTGAACCGCCCCGGCCGGGTCTGCGGCGCGTACGCGACGGCCGCCACGAACTCGTCGGTGGTGAAGCCGATCTCGTCGGGCAGCACCGGCAGCCCGTGGCGGCGCAGGACACGCGCGAACAGCTGTGCCTCCTCGCGCGCGCCGCGCAGGTGCATCGCGAAGGACGCGCCGAGCCCGACCTGCTCGCCGTGGAGCGCGCAGCGCTTCGGGTAGAGCAGGTCGAAGGCGTGGCTGATCTCGTGGCAGGCGCCCGAGGAGGGCCGGGTGTCGCCGCTGATGGACATCGCGATGCCGGTCAGTACGAGCGACTCGGCGAGCACGGTCAGGAAGTCGTCGTCCCCCACGCCGCCGGGGTGGCGCAGCACCGCCTCGCCCGCCTGCCGTGCCATGGCGGCGGCGAGCCCGTCGACGGGTTCGCCGTTGACGGCGTGCGACAGCTCCCAGTCGGCGAGCGAGGACAGGTTGGAGACGGCGTCGCCGATACCGGAGCGCACGAAGCGGACCGGGGCCGCGCGGATCACGTCGAGGTCGATCACGACGGCGATGGGCGTCGGCACGCCGTACGAGCCGCGGCCGTTGTCGTTGTCGAGGGTCGCGACGGGCGAGCAGAGGCCGTCGTGCGACAGGTTGGTCGCGACGGAGACCATGGGCAGGCCGACCCGGGCCGCCGCGTACTTGGTCACGTCGATGATCTTGCCGCCGCCGAGCCCCACCACGGCGTCGTAACGGGTGCCCTTGATGCCGTCGGCGAGCCGGACGGCCGAGTCGATGGTGCCGTCGGCAACCTCGTACCAGTCGGCGCCGGGCAGCCCCGGTTCGAGGCGCGCCCGCAGCGCCTGGCCCGAGCCGCCGCTTATGGCGAAGGCCAGCCGGCCGGACGTGGAGATGCGCTGGTCGGCGAGGAGGGCCGCGAGGCCGTCGAGGGCGCCGCGGCTGATGTCGACGACGAGCGGCGAGGGGATGAGCCGGGTCAGTACTGGCACGCGATCGCCCGGCCCTTCGCGAGGTCGTCGTGGTTGTCGATCTCCACCCACGGCACGTCGCCGATCGGCGCGGTGTCGACGGTGAACCCGCGGTTCACCAGCTCCTGGTACCCGTCCTCGTAGTACAGCTGCGGGTCCCGCTCGTAGGTGGCCTTCAGCGCGTCGGCGAGGTCGGCGGCGGCCTCGGGCTCGATCAGCGTGACACCGATGTACTCGCCCGTCGCGTCGGCCGGGTCCATCAGCTTGGTGATGCGGCGCACGGCCGAGCCGTCGCAGACGACCTTCATCTCCTCGTCCGCGAGGGTCTTGACCGTGTCGAGGGCGAGGATGACGCGGCGGCCCCCGCCGCGCGCCTTGAGCAGGTCCTGCTCGACCGAGACGGGGTGGACGGTGTCGCCGTTGGCGAGGATGACGCCCTCGGCGAGCACGTCCCGGGCGCACCACAGGGAGTACGCGTTGTTCCACTCCTCGGCCCTGTCGTTGTCGACGAGGGTGATGCGCAGCCCGTAGCGGTCCTCAAGCTCCGCCCTCCGCGCGTACACGGCCTCCTTGCGGTAGCCGACGACGACGGCCGCCTCGGTGAGGCCGACCGCGGCGAAGTTGCCGAGCGCGATGTCGAGCACCGTGGTGGTGCCCTCCCCCGCGGGGTCGACGGGCACGAGGGCCTTGGGGAGGGTGTCGGTGTAGGGGCGCAGACGCCGTCCCGCACCGGCTGCCAGGACCAGGCCGATCATGCCGTTTCTCCTTCGTCGTGTACGGCGGGGGCCGAGGAGGACACCCAGAAGCGGATGGACTCGAACAGCGCCACCAGGGCGACGGCCACCGCGAGGACCGTCAGGGCCGTGGCGAAGTCGGCGCCGCGGGCCACCAGGACCGCGGCGAGCACGACGGCCACGAGCGTTCTGGTCTCGTGGCCGCCGAGGGCCAGCACCAGCGCGCGGGGGGGCGCGCCCGTGCCGCCGCGGATGCGGTAGGTCGTGTCGTAGTGATGGTAGGCGACGGCCGCCACCAGCCCGAAAGCCGCGGGCAACGCGCCGTTCACCCCGCTGCGGGCGGCGAGCAGCAGCACCGTGCCGTACTCGGCGGCCCGGAAGACGGGTGCGACCAGCCAGTCGAGCGGCCCGGTCAGCGGCCTGGCGACGGCGAGGCCCGAGGTGACGACGTACAGCAGGGCTGCCAGGACGGGCCAGGGGCCGTCGACGCGGGCGTACGCGGCGGTGGCAGCGAGCACCGCGCCGCCCACCAGTGCGACGGCGAAGGGGAAGAGGGACGGCAGCCGCCGCACCGGGCGGCCTGCCGCGGCGGCGACGGCCCGCGCGAGCGGTCCCGAGTCGGCGAGGTCCGCGAGGGCGCGGGTGGCCCGCTCGGTCCGCACGGACCTGCGCAGCACGGAGCGCAGCACCCGGCCGGCCGTGGTGTAGCAGGCGGCGAAGGCGCAGCCGACGAGCAGCACCACGAAGGTGATGCGGGGGGTGGTGGCCGCGGTGAGCACCGCGATCAGGGCCCAGCGCTCACCGATCGGCAGGACGATCATGCGCCGTGCCCACACCGTCCAGCCGACGCTGTCGAGGCGGGTGGAGAGCGCGGAGGTCGGGGTGCCCGCGACGGGCCCCGCCGCGGAGGCCGCGGGGGCGCTCTCCGCGTGGGCCTCGTTGAAGGCGAAGTCCACTACGTGCCGGCAGGTCTGCAGCACCATCGCGCCGAGCGCGAGCGCCCATACGTCGTCCCCGCCGCGGGCCGCGCCGAGGGCGAGGCCCGCGTAGTACGCGTACTCCTTGGCGCGGTCGAAGGTCGCGTCGAGCCAGGCCCCGAGCGTCGAGTACTGGAGCGAGTAGCGCGCGAGCTGGCCGTCCGTGCAGTCGAGGACGAACGAGCAGTACAGCAGGATGCCGGCGGCGATGTAGCCGCCGCGGGTGCCTGTGGCCGCGCAGGCGGCGGCGATCACGGCGGTGGCCAGGGAGGCCGTGGTGACCTGGTTGGGCGTGAGGCCGCGGCGGGCGCACCAGCGGGCGATGTAGCGCGAATAGGTGGACACGAAGAACGTGGTGAAGAAGCCGTCGCGGGCCTTCACCGCCGACCGCAGCCGCACGGCCTCGTCGTCCACGGCTGCCACGGCGCGGGACGCCTCGGCGCGGGACGCGTCGTCCTCGGGCACGGCCGCGACGAGCGAGCCGAGCTCCGCGCGGTGCGGGGCCTCCCCGCCGGCCTCCAGCGCGGCGGCGACCCGGTCGGCGAGCGCGCCGGTGCGCGGGGCCGCGGCAAGTCCGGTGCCGCCGCCGGGCCCGTGCCCGCCCGCGGCCCCGCCCCCGTGTGCCTCGCGGAGCGCGCGGGCGAGGGACCCGCGCGCCTCCGGCTTGGCGGTGACGGCTCCCGTGGTCGCGGAGAGCGGGAAGCGCGGGTCGGTCAGGGCGAGGCGCAGGGCGTGCAGGTGGCCGACGAAGCGGGGGTCGACCAGGGCGACCCGCTCACCGGCCGGCACGTCGGCGAGCAGGCGGGCGGCGTCGGCGCCGTCGCGCGCGCAGCGTACGTCGAAGCCCAGCGAGCGCAGATGGCCGTCGAGCGGCGATCCGGGCACCTGGGCACCTGTGAGGATGGCGGTCGACAGACGAACTCACTCCTTGGCACTGGCAGGTCGGGGCGCGCGGACGGCCGCTTGCCCGGACCGGGGCCGCGGCGGCACGCCGGCAGGAGCGTGCGGCCGGGCGGCGGCGGAGGCCGCCCGCGGGCACGTCGGCAGAGGCTATCGGATGAACTGAAGACCGATTTCACCGACCGTTTACGCCTCGGACGCCCGGGTCTGCCCGCCGGTTCCCGCCGGGCCGCGGGCCAGGGGCGGCGTGCGGGCGCGTGCCGGTCGGCGGGGGACGCGGGGGCGGGCCGGGCGCCGGCCTCTACAGTGAGGCCATGACGTGGCTGATTACGGGCGGGGCCGGCTACATCGGGGCGCACGTGGTGCGGTCCATGACGGCGGCGGGCGAGCGGGCCGTGGTACTCGACGACCTGTCGACCGGGGTGGCGGAGCGGCTGCCCGGCGAGGTCCCGCTGGTGCGCGGCTCGATCGCGGACCGGGGCCTCGTGGACCGGGTGCTGGCGGAGCACGCCGTGACGGGGGTGGTGCACCTCGCCGCGAAGAAGCAGGTCGGCGAGTCGGTCGAGCGGCCTCTCGCGTACTACCGGGACAACGTCGCGGCCCTCGCCACGCTGCTCGACGCGGTGGTGGCGGGGGGCGTGCGGTCCTTCCTGTTCTCGTCGTCGGCCGCGGTGTACGGCACCCCGGACACGGCGCGGATCGCCGAGGACACGGCCACGGCCCCGATCAGCCCGTACGGCGAGACGAAGGTCGCGGGCGAGTGGCTCGTGCGGGCGGCGGGCCGGGCACACGGCCTGGCCACCGCCTGTCTGCGCTACTTCAACGTGGCGGGCGCGGCGGCCCCCGCGCTCGCCGACACCGGCGTCTTCAACATCATCCCGATGTTCTTCGACCGGATCACCCGTGGCGAGGCGCCGCGGATCTTCGGGGACGACTACCCGACGCCGGACGGCACGTGCGTACGCGACTACATCCATGTGGCGGACCTGGCCGACGCCCATCTGGCGGTCGCCCGGTCGCTGGCGGGCCGGGGCCCCGGGGACCTGACCGTGAACATCGGGCGGGGCGAGGGCGTGTCGGTGCGCGAGCTGGCCCGGGTCGTGGCCGAGGTGACCGGGGACACGGCGGAGCCGGTGGTGGAGGGGCGGCGTCCGGGCGACGCGCCGGCTTCCGTGGCGTCGGTGGACCTGATCGCCTCGGAACTCGGCTGGACGGCCTCGCGGGGCGTACGCGAAATGGTGGAATCCGCGTGGGAGGGCTGGCGGCTCCAGCACCCGCGGGCACTGGCTCTGTGACCTTTCCCCGGCGCTGACCTGCGGGCATTTCCGCAGGTCAGGTGAGATGACAACGGTGTTCAGCGTCGTGTTGCCGAGGGTCGCGGGAGCGTAGTTCACTGACGTCGTCGGCAGAGCGCCGCGGCGTCGGGGAGGTGGCCCATGGGGGCAGGGCACGAGCACGGGCACAGCCACGGACCGCCGCCCGGCGAAACGGTCACCGCGGGGTACCGCAGCCGGCTGCGGGTCGCGCTCGCCATCACCCTGGCCGTGACGGCGGTGGAGATCGCCGGTGGCGTGCTCTCCGGGTCGCTCGCGCTGATCGCGGACGCCGGGCACATGGCGACGGACGCGCTGGGGCTCGGCATGGGCCTGCTCGCGATCCATTTCGCGGCCCGGCCCGCCGACGCGAGCCGTACGTACGGTTACGCGCGCGCGGAGATCCTGGCCGCGCTCGCCAACTGCCTGCTGCTGCTCGGGGTCGGCGCGTTCCTGCTGTACGAGGCGGTCGACCGCTTCCTCGCCCCGCCGGACACCCGGGGCGGCCTGACCATCGTGTTCGCGCTGATCGGCCTGGTGGCCAACGCGGTCTCGCTGTCGCTGCTGATGCGCGGGCAGCGGGAGAGCCTCAACGTGCGCGGCGCGTACCTCGAGGTGCTCGCGGACACGCTGGGATCCTTCACAGTGCTTGTCTCCGCGGGGGTCATCCTGGCCACCGGCTGGCAGCTCGCGGACCCGGTCGCGTCGCTGGTGATCGGGCTGCTGATCGTGCCGCGCGCGGTGAAACTGCTGCGGGAGACGCTGGAAGTGCTGCTCGAGGCGGCGCCGAAGGGCGTCGACATGGCGGAGGTGCGCGCCCACATGCTCGCCATGCCCGGCGTGGTGGACGTGCACGACCTGCACGCCTGGACGATCACGTCGGGGATGCCGGTGCTCTCCGCGCACGTGGTGGTGGACCAGGACGCGCTCGACGCGGTGGGCCACGAGAAGATCCTGCACGAGCTCCAGGGCTGCCTCGGCCACCACTTCGACGTGGAGCACTGCACCTTCCAGCTGGAGCCGGGCGGCCACGCGGAGCACGAGGCCAGGGTCTGCCACTGACGGCGCGCGGGCGCGGGCGCGCGCCGGGTGCACGCGCTGCGCGCCGCGGGGGCCAGGGCCCTCGGTGGTGTCCGCGGCGGCAATCGTGGGAACGGATCATGATCGCGCCCCCGAAGTGCCGACACGAGGGCCTCGTGCGGCAGACTTGGGGGCCGAAGCCCGGAGCGAAGGACGGTTATGCCGACGACACCAGCCACCACGGCGGACAGCGCGCAGGCGGACGCACAGGAAACGATCATGCTGGAGCTCGTCGACGAGCAGGGCAGGACGATCGGGACCGCGGAGAAGCTCGCCGCGCACCAGGCGCCAGGACAGCTGCACCGGGCGTTCTCCGTCTTCCTCTTCGACGAGCAGGGCCGGCTGCTGATCCAGCGCAGGGCGCTCGCCAAGTACCACTCCCCCGGCGTGTGGTCGAACACCTGCTGCGGCCACCCGTATCCCGGCGAGGCGCCGTTCGCCGCCGCCGCCCGCCGCACGTTCGAGGAACTCGGCGTGTCGCCCTCGCTGATGGCGGAGGCGGGCACCGTGCGCTACAACCACCCGGACCCGGCGTCGGGCCTCGTGGAGCAGGAGTTCAACCACCTCTTCGTCGGACTCGTGCAGGCGACGCCTGCGCCGGATCCCGGGGAGATCGCGGAGTGCGCGTTCGTGTCGGCGGCCGAGCTGGAGAAGCGCTGCGCGGACGACCCGTTCTCCGCGTGGTTCATGACCGTGCTCGACGCGGCGCGCCCGGCGGTCAGGGAGCTGACGGGGGCGCAGTCCGGCTGGTGAGCGGCAGCGCCGCCCAGACCACCTTCCCGCCGCCGGCGGTGTGCTCGACGTCGCAGGCACCGCCGGCCTCCCGGGAGAGCTCCTGCACCAGCAGCAGTCCGCGCCCGCCCGTCTGGGTCTGGTCGCGCGCCAGCGGCTTCGGCCGGTAGGGGTGGTCGTCCTCCACCGAGACCCTGATCCAGCCCGCGTCGACGGAGAGCTCCACGCCGACCTCGGGTGAGAGGACCGCGGCGTGGCGCACGGCGTTGGTCACCAGCTCGGAGACGATCAGCAGCACCCGCTGCACCAGGTCCTCGTCGGCCGGCACTGCCTGGCGCACCAGGAGGTCGCGGACGGCGTGCCGCGCCCGCGGCACGGACGCGTCCACGGCAGGGGCGCTGAAGCGCCACACCCCCTCGTACGGCAGTGGCCGGACCGGAACACTCCCGCGGCTCTCCATCTGCGGCACCCACCCTCGTCTCGTTCCCCGTTGTCCACTCGCGTCACCGAGTGTTGGCGCGGGGCGACGCGTCGTGGCGCACTGAACACAAGTCAGCGGCTATCGGCTGTTCACGACCGGAACCGCGCGAAAAGGGGGCAGAGAAGACCGGTTGTGCGCGCCGCCTGTACGGAACCGGCCACCTGCACGGTGTACGGAATCGGCACGGGCTTCCGGCATACTCCACCGGCAGCGCCACGGCGGTCCTGCCGCCCCGCCACGCCCCGGCCATCTTCCGTGTCGCGCGGGCCCGTTCGGCCCTGACCTGCCGGAAAGCCCGCGGTCTGCCCCCGGCGGGCCGGGTGCGGACACCGTGCACGGACGGTGACAGACCTACCGGTCGTGCCCTTCCCTGTCCGAGCCACCTGCCACAATGCAGAGCGCGTAACGGACCCTCAAGCGGAGCGTGACAGTGACGACGTCCATCGAAGGCAGGATCGCCGAGGAGCTCGGCGTACGGGAGCGGCAGGTCGAGGCGGCCGTGAAGCTGCTCGACGGCGGGTCGACCGTCCCGTTCATCGCGCGCTACCGCAAGGAAGCGACCGAGATGCTCGACGACGCGCAGCTGCGGACCCTGGAGGAGCGGCTGCGCTATCTGCGGGAGCTGGAGGAGCGCCGCGCGGCCGTGCTGGAGTCCGTGCGCGAGCAGGGCAAGCTGGACGAGGCCCTGGAGGCGCGAATCCGGTCGGCGGACACCAAGGCGCGCCTTGAGGACATCTATCTGCCCTTCAAGCCCAAGCGGCGCACCAAGGCGCAGATCGCGCGGGAGGCGGGGCTCGAACCACTGGCGGAGCGGCTGCTCGCCGACCCGTCGGTGGAACCGGCAGCGGCGGCGGCCGCGTTCGTGGACGACGCCAGGGGCGTCGCCGACACCGCCGCCGCCCTGGAAGGCGCGCGGGCCGTCCTCACCGAGCGGTTCTCGGAGGACGCCGACCTGATCGGCGAGGTACGCGAGCGCATGTGGGAGCGCGGCAGGCTGGCCGCGAAGGTGCGGGAGGGCAAGGAGGAGGCGGGCGCCAAGTTCGCCGACTACTTCGACTTCTCCGAGCCGTTCACCCAGTTGCCCTCGCACCGGGTGCTCGCGATGTTCCGCGGCGAGAAGGAGGAGGTCCTCGACCTCACCCTGGAGCCCGAGGAGCCGTCGGAGGTGCCGGGACCCAGCACGTACGAGAACATGATCGCGCGCCGCTTCGGCGTGGCGGACCGCGGCAGGCCCGCGGACAAGTGGCTCGCCGACACGGTGCGGTGGGCCTGGCGCACCCGGATCCTCGTCCGCCTCGGCATCGACCTTCGGCTGCGGCTGCGCACGGCCGCCGAGGACGAGGCGGTGCGGGTCTTCGCGGCGAACCTGCGGGACCTGCTGCTGGCCGCCCCCGCGGGGACGCGGGCCACGCTGGGCCTCGACCCCGGCTTCCGCACGGGTGTGAAGGTGGCCGTCGTCGACGCCACCGGCAAGGTCGTCGCGACGGACACGGTCTACCCGCACGTGCCCGCCAACAAGTGGGACGCGGCGCTCGACACGCTGGCGCGGCTCGCGAAGGAGCACGCGGTCGAGCTGATCGCGATCGGCAACGGGACGGCGTCCCGCGAGACCGACAAGCTCGCCGCGGAACTGTGCGCCAGGCACCCGGAGCTGAAACTCACCAAGGTGATGGTGTCGGAGGCCGGCGCCTCGGTGTACTCGGCGTCCGCCTTCGCCTCGCAGGAGCTGCCCGGCATGGACGTGTCACTGCGCGGCGCGGTGTCCATCGCGCGCAGGCTGCAGGACCCGCTGGCCGAGTTGGTGAAGATCGACCCGAAGTCGATCGGCGTGGGCCAGTACCAGCACGACCTCTCCGAGGTGAAGCTGTCCCGCTCGCTCGACGCGGTGGTCGAGGACTGTGTGAACGGCGTCGGCGTGGACGTCAACACCGCGTCGGCGCCACTGCTCTCCCGGGTCTCTGGCGTCACCTCGGGCCTCGCGGAGAACATCGTCGCCCACCGGGACGCCAACGGCCCGTTCACCTCGCGCAGGGCGCTCAAGGACGTGCCGCGGCTCGGTCCCAAGGCGTACGAGCAGTGTGCGGGGTTCCTGCGCATCCGCGACGGCGAGGATCCGCTGGACGCGTCCAGCGTGCACCCGGAGTCGTACCCCGTGGTGCGGAGGATGGTGAAGGCCGCGGGCACCGAGGTCGCCGCGCTCATCGGCAACACCTCGGTGCTGCGCTCGCTGCGGCCCGGTGACTTCGTGGGCGAGTCGGTGGGCCTGCCCACGGTCACGGACATCCTGCGGGAGCTGGAGAAGCCGGGGCGCGACCCGCGGCCCGCGTTCAGGACCGCCACCTTCAAGGAGGGCGTGGAGAAGATCGGCGACCTCTCCCCCGAGATGGTCCTTGAGGGCGTGGTGACGAACGTGGCCGCCTTCGGCGCCTTCGTGGACATCGGCGTCCACCAGGACGGGCTCGTGCACGTCTCGGCGATGTCGCGGACCTTCGTGAAGGACCCGCGCGACGTGGTGAAGCCGGGCGACGTGGTCCGGGTGAAGGTGCTCGACGTGGACATCCCGCGCAAGCGGATCTCGCTGACCCTGCGGCTCGACGACGAGGCCGGGGCCGCGGCGGGCCGCGCCGACGGCGGCCACGAGCGCCCGGGGGGCGGCGGCGCCGGCGGGCGGGCTCCGCAGCAGCGGCAGAGCGGCGGGCGCGACCGGCGCGGCAGCGTGGGTGGTGGTGGCCAGCGCCGCCAGGCGCCCGCGCCCGCCAACAGCGCGATGGCCGACGCGCTCCGCAAGGCGGGCCTCCTCGGCAAGGAGCGCTGACGGCGCGGCGTCGGGCGCGGGTCCGCGGCGCCGGGTCGCGGCCGTGTGGTGTGAAGGAAGGGTGAGCGATCGGGCCGTGGCGCGCGTGGGGGCGCGGCGGCCGGGTAGCCGCGTTGCCGTGACGGCAGTGGGACACGACGCGGAGGCACCCGTGCCTCCGGTGTGCCGGTGTGACCGCCCTGACCCGCGGTGCGGTGGGCAGGTGGGAGCGGTGTGGTCCGGCGGGCCGGTGTGCGGTGGGTTCCCGGCGCCCTCTCGGCGCGCGGGCCGCGTCCCGTGGCCGTCCGCGCCGCCGGGCCCACGGGCCGGTGATGTTCGGTCATGTCACCGGTGAGGCGGCACCGGCGGTGGCACCTCCCCTCGCTCCGGGCGGGACGAGGGCAGGGCCGCGTCGCGGATGCGGGTCAACGCTCCGTGACGCGGCCCTCAAACACGTCGAGCCTGCGCGTGGTGCGCACGGCGCCGAGCATGCGCCGGTCGTGGGTGACCAGCAGGAGTGTGCCGTCGTAGGAGCCGAGCGCGGACTCCAGCTGCTCGATGGCCGGCAGGTCGAGGTGGTTGGTGGGCTCGTCGAGGACCAGCAGGTTGACGCCCCTGCCCTGGAGGAGTGCGAGCGCGGCGCGGGTGCGCTCACCCGGCGACAGGGTCGTGGCGGGCCGCGTCAGGTGGTCCGCCTTGAGGCCGAACTTAGCGAGCAAGGTGCGCAGTTCGGCGGGTTCGGCGTCGGGCACCGCGACGCGGAAGCCGTCGAGCAGGGTGTCCGTACCGAGGAACAGGCGCCGCGTCTGGTCGACTTCGCCGACCACCACGCCGGAGCCGAGGGACGCGGTGCCCGCGTCGAGCGGCAACCGCCCGAGCAGCGCGCCGAGCAGAGTGGTCTTGCCCGAGCCGTTGGGCCCGGTGATGGCGATTCGGTCGGTGCGGTCGATCTGGAGCGTCACGGGTCCGAGCGCGAAGGCACCGCGCCGCACCACCGCGCCGCCCAGCGTCGCGACGACGGCGCCAGAGCGGTCGGCGGCGGCGATCTCCATCCGCAGCTGCCACTCCTTGCGCGGCTCCTCCACCGCGTCGAGGCGCTCGATCAGCCGCTCCGTCTGGCGTGCCTTCGCGGCCTGCTTCTCGGTGGCCTCGGTGCGGAACTTGCGGCCGATCTTGTCGTTGTCCGGGGCCTTCCTGCGGGCGTTCTTGACGCCCTTCTCCATCCAGGAGCGCTGGGTGTGGGCGCGGCTCTCCAGCGCCGACCTGCGGTCCGCGTACTCCTCGTACTCCTCGCGCGCGTGTCTGCGCGCCCGCTCGCGCTCCTCCAGATACGCCTCGTAGCCGCCGCCGTACAGGGCGGTCCTGTGCTGCGCCAGGTCGAGTTCGAGGATCCCGGTGGCGGTGCGGGCGAGGAACTCTCGGTCGTGGCTGACGACGACGGTGCCGGCGCGCAGGCCGCGCACGAACTGCTCAAGGCGTTCGAGGCCGTCGAGGTCGAGGTCGTTGGTCGGCTCGTCGAGCAGGAAGACGTCGTAGCGGGAGAGCAGCAGGGAGGCGAGCGAGGCGCGGGCCGCCTGCCCGCCGGAGAGCGTGGCCATCGGCTGGTCGAGCCCCACGGTGAGGCCGAGCGACGCGGCGGTCTCCTCGGCCCGTTCGTCCAGGTCGGCGCCGCCGAGGGCGAGCCAGCGCTCCAGGCCGGACGCGTACGCGTCGTCGGCGCCGGGCACGGCGTCGACCAGCGCCGCCGTCGCCGTGTCCAGGGCGGCCTGCGCCTCGGCGACACCGGTGCGGCGGGCGAGGAACTCCCGTACGCTCTCGCCCGGCCGGCGTTCGGGCTCCTGCGGGAGGTGGCCGACCGCCGCCGTGGGCGGGGAGAGCGACAGGGTGCCCTCCTCGGGTGTGTCGAGCCCGGCGAGCAGCCGGAGCAGGGTCGACTTGCCCGCGCCGTTGGCGCCGACGAGCCCGATCACGTCGCCGGGCGCGACGACGAGGTCGAGCCCCGAGAACAGGGAGCGGGCGCCGTGGCCTGCGGCGAGGGCTTTGGCTACGAGCGTGGCAGTCATCAGGCCGCCGATCCTAACGGGGGCCGGCGGCGCGCGGCAGCCGGGTTTCGCGGTGCGCGGGGGCTGCGGGGGCCGCGTCACGCGGGCCGATCATGGGCGCCGCAGGAACTAGGCTGTGGCGCACCCCGAGACGAGGAGCGCACCGTGCCCGACACGCCCCCGCAGGCACCCGCCGGGTCGAGACCGCCGGCAGGGCCCCGCCCGACGCTCGAGGCCGTCGCGGCGCGCGCCGGTGTCTCGCGCGCCACGGTCTCGCGGGTGGTCAACGGCAGCACGGGTGTGCGGCAGTCGCTGGCGGACAAGGTGCACCGCGCCGTGGAGGAGCTGGGCTACGTGCCGAACCACGCGGCGCGCACCCTGGTCACGCGGCGCACCGGCGCGGTGGCGGTGATCATCCCCGAGCCCGAGGTGCGCATCTTCTCCGACCCCTTCTTCTTCCGGCAGATCCGCGGCATCAGCAAGGAGCTCACGGCGCACGACACCCAGCTGGTGCTGATGCTCGTGGAGGGCAGCGGCGACTTCGAGCGGGTGTCGCGCTATCTGGCGGGCGGCCACGTCGACGGCGCGCTGGCGTTCTCGCTGCACACCGAGGACCCGATCCCCGCGATCACCCGGCGCGCCGGCATCCCGACGGTGTACGGCGGCCGGCCCGTGTGGACGGCCGCGCCCGACCGGCAGGCGGTGCCGTACGTGGACGCGGACAACAGGGACGGCGCGCGGGTCGCGGTGCGGCTGCTGCGCGACCTGGGCCGTGGCCGCATCGCGCACATCGCGGGGCCGCTCGACCAGACCTCGGGCACCGACCGGCTCGACGGGTACCGCGACGTGCTCGGGGCCGACTACGACGAGACGCTGGTCGCGCAGGGCGCGTTCACGCCGGAGAGCGGGGCCCTGGCGATGGCGGAACTGCTCGCGCGCAGGCCCGACCTGGACGCGGTGTTCGCCGCGAACGACCTGATGGCATCGGGCGCGCTGCGGGTGCTCAAGGAGAGCGGCCGCCGGGTGCCCCGGGACGTGGCGCTCGTGGGGTTCGACGACATGGACTCGGTGGCCGCGTCCACGGACCCGCCGCTGACGACGGTGCGCCAGGACGTGGAGGGCCAGGGCCGGCTGATGGCACGCCTGCTGCTGCACGGCCTCGACGAGGCGGCGGCCCCGGCCGGGCAGGACGGGGTGGCCCCGCTGGCGGCGGCGCCCGACAGCGACTCGGTGATCATGCGGACGACGCTGGTGCGGCGGGCCACGGCCTGACCGCGGGGCGCGCCGGTGCCCCGGGGCTTTCCCGGCGTGCGGCCCCGCGGTGATACTGCCGGGGCAGGGGCGGGCCCCGGGCGGGGCGGGTGCGGTCGTACGGCGGGAGGCGGGGCGATGGCGGGCCGGGACGCCGGGGCGGGCGAGGACGGCGGCCCGCGGACGTACACCGTGGACGAACTGGCGCGGCGGGCCGGCGTCAGTGTGCGGACCGTACGGTTCTACGGCACGCGCGGACTGCTGCCGCCGCCGCGCCTCGGGCCGCGCAGGGTGGGCAGGTACGGGCCCGCGCACCTGTCGCGGCTCGCCCTCATCGAGGAGTTGCGGGCCCAGGGCATGACGCTCGCGGGCATCGAGCGGTACGTCTCCGGGCTGCCGGCCGGCCTGAGCGCCCACGACCTCGCCATCCACCGGGCCCTCGTCGCGTCCTGGGCGCCCGGCACGGCGGAGCGGGCGACGCGCGGCGAGCTGGAGCGGCGGGCGGGGCGGGCGCTCGCCGACGAGGACGTGGAGCGTCTCACTGCGATGGGCGCGCTGACACCTACTGACAGTGCTGACAGTGCTGACAGCGGTCATGGCGCTGACGGCGCGTTCCTGGTGGACGCGGCGATGCTGCGCCTCGGCGTGGAACTGCTCGACGTGCCGATCACGGAGGAGACGATCCTGGCGGCGCGCGCGGTGCTCGCCGAGCACACCCGGGCGGCCGCGCACGAACTCGGCCGGCTGTTCCGCGACGAGGTGTGGGGCCCGTACGAGGAGCGCGGCGAGGACACCGGCGACCGGGAGGCGGCGCTGCGCTCGCTGTCCGCGCCGCTCCAGCCCGTGGTGGTGCAGGCCCTGGTGACGGCGTTCCAGCGCTCGCTGCGCGCGGAGCTGCGCGACCTGGCGGCGGACCCGCGCGCCGGGAAGCAGCCGCCGACGCCGTGAGGGGCCGCGTCCGGGGCGGCTCCCGGGCCGGGGTCGCAGGGCTCAGGCGTCGGTGTACGGGCGGCCTTCCGCCGCGCGGGCGGCGAGGGAGGCGGGCGGCGCGAAGCGGTCGCCGTAGCGGGCCGCGAGTTCGCGGGCGCGGGCCGTGAAGCCGGGCAGGCCGCCGGGGTAGCCGTTGGCGTACTGGAGGGCGCCGCCGGTCCACGCGGGGAAGCCGATGCCGAGCAGGGAGCCGACATTGGCGTCGGCGACCGAGGTGAGGACGCCCTCGTCGAGGCAGCGGACGGTGTCGAGTGCCTCGGCGAACAGCATCCGCTCGCGCATGTCCTCGAAGGGGATGGCGGTGCCGGGCCGGGTGAAGTGCTCCCGCAGTCCCGGCCACAGGCCGGTGCGGGCGCCGTCCTCCCCGTACGTGTAGAAGCCGCCGCCCGCGGAGCGCCCCGCCCTGCCGAACTCGTCGACCATCCGGTCCACGACGGCGTCCGCCGGGTGCGGGTGCCAGGTGCCGCCCGCCTCCTCGGCCGCGCGCCGGGCCTCGGCGCGGATCCTCCTCGGCAGGGTGAGCGTCAGCTCGTCCATCAGGGCGAGCACCTTGGCGGGGTACCCGGCCTGCGCCGCGGCCTGTTCCACGGAGGCGGGCTCGATGCCCTCGCCGACCATCGCGACGCCCTCGTTGAGGAACTGCCCGATGACGCGCGAGGTGAAGAAGCCCCGCGAGTCGTTGACCGCGATCGGTGTCTTGCGGATCTGCCGCACCAGGTCGTAGGCGCGGGCGAGCGCTTCGTCGCCGGTGCGGCGGCCCCTGACGATCTCGACGAGCGGCATCCTGTCGACGGGCGAGAAGAAGTGCAGCCCGAGGAAGTCGGCGGGGCGGTCGACGCCCTCGGCGAGCGCGGTGACCGGCAGCGTGGAGGTGTTGGAGCAGAGCAGCGCGTCGGGGGCGACGGCCTTCTGTGCCTCCTGGAACACCGTGTGCTTGAGCGCGGTGTCCTCGAAGACCGCCTCGATCACGGCGTCGCACCCGGCGAGGTCGGCGGGGTGCTCGGTGGGGGTGATCCTGGCGAGGACGGCGTCGCGCTCCTCCGGGGTGGTCCGGCCGCGCCCGACGGCCCGGTCGAGGAGCGCCGCGCAGTGCGCCCTGCCGCGCTCGGCGGCCTCGCGGGTGACGTCCTTGAGCACGACGGCGATGCCGGCGCGGGCGCAGGCGTACGCGATGCCCGCGCCCATCGTCCCCGCGCCCAGGACGGCGATCCGGCGCACGGTGTGCCGGGGCACGCCCGGGGGCCGCCCGGCGCCGGAGTTGACGGTCTGGAGGTCGAAGAAGAAGCCCTGGATCATGTTCTTCGCGGTCTGCCCCGTGGCCAGTTCCACGAAGTAGCGCGCCTCGATCGCGAAGGCGGTCTCGATGTCGACCTGGGAGCTCTCTACGGCGGCGGCGAGTATGGCGCGGGGCGCGGGCAGCGGGGCGCCCGCGGTCTGCTTCCTGAGGGTCGCGGGGAAGGCCGGGAGGGTCGCGGCGAAGCGCGGGTCGGCGGGGGTGCCGCCGGGGATCCGGTAGCCGGGGAGGTCCCAGGGCTGGTGCGACTCGGGGTGCGCGTCGATGTAGGCGCGGGCGCTCGCGAGCATCGCCTCGGGCGTGTCGGCGACCTCGTGGACGAGCCCGGCGTCGAGGGCGCGGCGCGGGGTGTGGCGGGTGCCCTTGAGGAGGATCTTGAGCAGCGCGTCCGCGATGCCGAGGAGCCGTACGGTCCTGACGACACCGCCGCCGCCCGGCAGCAGGCCGAGGGTGACTTCGGGCAGGCCGATGCGCGACCCTGGCGCGTCGAGGGCCACGCGGTGGTGGCAGGCGAGCGCGATCTCGTAGCCGCCGCCGAGCGCGGCGCCGCCCAGCGCCGCGACGACGGGTTTGCCGAGGGTCTCGATGCGGCGCAGGTCGCGTTTGACGGCCATGCCGCGCGCGAGGGCCTGCTCGGCGTCCTCGGGCCGCAGCCGGATGAGTTCACGCAGGTCGCCGCCGGCGAAGAAGGTCTTCTTGGCCGAGGTGACGATGACGCCGCGCACGGTGCCGCGTTCGGCTTCGAGGCGGTCGGCGACGGCGGTGAGCGACGCGCGGAAGGCGTCGTTCATGGTGTTGGCGGACTGGCCGGGGTCGTCGAGTACGAGAGTGACGACGCCGGTGCCGTCCTGCTCCCAGCGGATGGTGGTGGACTCGCTCATGTTGCGGCTCCGTCGCGAAGTCGGGGGCGGGGGCGTACGGGCGGGGCGTACGGGGCGGCGGGTCAGACGCGTTCGACCACGGTGGCGACGCCCATGCCGCCGCCGACGCACAGCGTGGCGAGCCCGTAGCGGAGGTCCCGGCGCTCCAGTTCGTCCACGAGCGTGCCGAGGATCATCGCGCCGGTCGCGCCGAGGGGGTGGCCGAGGGCGATGGCGCCGCCGTTGACGTTGACCCTGTCGAGGTCGAGGCCCATCTCGTCCACGTAGTGCAGCACGACGGCGGCGAACGCCTCGTTGATCTCCACCAGGTCGATGTCGCCGATGGTGAGCCCGGCCCTGGCGAGCGCCTTGCGGCTGGCGGGCGCGGGGCCCGTGAGCATGATCGTGGGCTCGGAGCCGGTGACGGCGGCGGAGACGATCCGGGCGCGCGGGGTGAGCCCGGAGCGCTCGCCCGCCTCCCGGGAGCCGACGGCGACGAGCGCGGCGCCGTCCACGATGCCCGAGGAGTTGCCCGCGTGGTGGACGTGGTCGATGCGCTCGACCCAGTGGTACTTCTGGAGCGCGACGGCGTCGAACCCGCCGGCCTCGCCGATCTGCGCGAAGGACGGGGGGAGCGCGGCGAGGCCGTCCGCGGTGGTGCCGGGGCGCAGGTGCTCGTCGTGGTCGAGGACGGTGAGGCCCGAGCGGTCGCGCACGGGGACCACGGAGCGGGCGAACCTGCCGTCCTTCCAGGCTGCCGCGGCGCGCTTTTGGGAGAGCGCGGCGAACTCGTCGACGGCCCTGCGGCCGTATCCGCCGAGGGTGGCGATGAGGTCGGCGCCGATGCCCTGGGGCGCGAAGCCTGTCTCGTAGCTGGTCATGGGGTCCATGGCCCAGGCGCCGCCGTCCGAGCCCATCGGCACCCGGGACATCGACTCGACGCCGCCGGCGAGCACGAAATCCTCCCAGCCGGAACGCACCTTCGCAGCTGCCAGGTTGACGGCTTCGAGCCCGGAGGCGCAGAAGCGGTTCTCCTGCACGCCCGCGACGGTGTCGGGCAGGCCCGCGGCGAGCGCAGCGATGCGCGCGATGTCGGAGCCCTGGTCGCCGATGGGGGTGACGACGCCGAGGACGATGTCGTCCACGGCCGCGGGGTCGAGGCCGGGGAAGCGCGCGCGCAGCTCGTGGATGAGGCCGACGACGAGGTCGATGGGCTTGGTGCCGTGCAGGGCACCGTTCGCCTTGCCGCGGCCGCGCGGGGTGCGGACGGCGTCGTACACGTACGCTTCGGTGCTCACGGCGTGCCTTTCTGTCGGGGCGCTGGGGGCGTGGCGTCCGGGGGCCGGTCCCCGCGCGGGGTCAGGTGAGTGGGCCTCGGGTGCCGGCCGGGGGTCGGGGATGGGCCGCTCCCCGCGCGGGGTCAGGTGAGCCAGCCCTTGACCGTCGCCACGGACCTGAACGGGTCGGGGCCCACGGGGGTGACGTTGAGCATGGTGACGCCGGCGTCGCGGAAGGCGGCGACGCGGTCGCGGACGTAGCCCTCGGGCCCGCAGAGCGTGGCCAGTTCGCAGAACTCGTCGGGCACGGCCGCCGCCGCGTCGCGGATGCGGCCCGCGAGGTAGAGGTCCTGGATCTCGGCCGCCGCCTTCCCGTAGCCGTAGGCGACCGCGAGGTCGTGGTAGAAGTTCCTGCCGCGGGCGCCCATCCCGCCGACGTACAGGGCGATCTGGGCGCGCGCCTTGTCGCGGAAGCGCGCCGCGTCGTCCCCGATGGCGAGGAGGCCGCCCGCGGCGGTGCGCAGCGGGCCGCGGGCCGGGTCGCGCTTGGCGGCGCCCGCGGCCAGGGGCGCGCCCCAGACGTGGTGCGCCTTCTCCGGCAGGAACAGGTGGGGCAGCCAGCCGTCGGCGATCTCCGCCGCCATCTCGACGTTGGCCGGGCCGAGGGCGGCGAGGAAGACGGGGATCTCCCGGCGGACGGGCCGGGTGAGCATCCGCAGCGGCTTGCCGTGCCCGCCGCCCTTCTCCGGCGGCAGCGGCAGGTCGAACAGGCCGTGGTGCTCGACGGTCTCGCGGCGCCAGATCCGGCGGCAGATCCCGACGGTCTCCCTGGTGCGGGCGAGCGGCTTCTCGTACGGCAGGCCGTGCCAGCCCTCGACGACCTGGGGCCCGGACGCGCCGAGGCCGAGGAGGGCGCGCCCTCCGGAGACCGCGTCGAGGCCCGCGGCGGTCTGGGCGATCAGCGCGGGGGTCCGCGAGAAGACGTTGACGATGGCGGAGCCGATGGCGGAGCGCTCCGTGCGGGCGGCCAGATATCCCATGATCGTGGCGGAGTCGAAGCCCCATGCCTCGGCGACCCAGATGGCGTCGAGCCCCGCGGGCTCCAGCGCCACCGCCGCGTCGCACGCCGCCCTGGCGTCGCCGGTGTGGTCGAGCTGGAGTGAGATCTCCATGTGCGGGAGCCTTCCTGCCGGTCCTGGCCGCCCGCCGGCGGCACGGACCGCGGGCCGGGGCCCGGCCGAGTCTGACACACGTGGTGTAACACCCGCGATGCTAGGAACGCGGCGGGCCGCGCACAAGCCTCGCGGAGCCCGGCGGCGCCCTTCTGACGGGGCGCAGGGCGCGGGCGCGAACCGCGCCGGCGCCCTCCCGGGTGTGCGGGGCCGCGGCGGCGCCCCCACGCGCGTCGGGGCCCGTGCGCGACGGGTGCGCGGAGGGCGTACGGGCGTGCGGTGACACAACTCACGCCCCTGGCCGGTGCACGGAATGCATGGTTCCGACGTCTGTACAGGTAACAGATCACGCACCGTGTCGCCCGGCCCGGCGCCGACGAAGGGGAGCAGCCATGTCACCTGTGGTCGAACAGGCAGTGCAGGCGCGCGTCGTCGCGTCGTCGCCCAGCCTGGAGACCGTGCCTGCCACCCTGCTCTACGACAGGACCGACCCCTTCACCGTCCGGATGGTCTTCCCCCCGCTCGCCACCCTCGAAGGCACCGAGGTGGTCTGGGAGTTCTCCCGCGAGCTGCTGGCCTCGGGGCTGGCTGCGCCCGCGGGCGAGGGCGACGTGCGGGTGCGGCCGTTCGGATACGGGCGCACGGTGGTGGAGTTCCACGCCCCCGAGGGCACCGCGATGGTGCACCTGCGCTCGGCCGACCTGGTCAGGTTCCTCGACCGGTCGCGGTCCCTGGTGCCCGAGGGGCACGAACCCCTCTATCTGGACCTGGACTCGGCGCTCGCCGAGTTGCTGCGCGACGCCCGCTGAGGCCCGGCGCGGGCCCCGCGCCGTGCGGTGTTCACCGCCCCGGGGGGAAGCGGCCGTTCCGCGTCGGCCCGCCCGCGGGTCATGATGGGGCGCGACCGGAACCCCGCCAGGACCTGGAGACCCGCACGTGCCCAGCAGGAAAGCCCTGATCCGTCAGCCGAGTTCGCGCCTGGACGAGGGCCTCGTCACCCATCTGCAACGCACCCCCGTGGACGCCGTGGTGGCACTGCGGCAGTGGGAGGGGTACGTCGGCGCCCTGGCCGAGCACGGCTGGGAGAGCATCGAGGTGGCGCCGGCCGACGACTGCCCGGACGGGGTCTTCGTCGAGGACACGGTGGTGATGTTCCGCAACGTCGCGCTGATCACCCGGCCGGGCGCCGCGTCCCGGCGGCCCGAGACCGCCGCGGTCGAGGAGGAGCTGGCGCGGCTCGGCTGCTCCGTCAACTGGGTGTGGGAGCCGGGCACGCTGGACGGCGGCGACGTGCTGAAGGTCGGCGACACGGTCTACGTCGGGCAGGGCGGCCGCACCAACGCGGCGGGGGTGGCCCAGCTGCGGGCCGCGTTCGAGCCGCTCGGCGCGCGGGTCGTGGCCGTACCGGTGAGCCGGGTGCTGCACCTGAAGTCGGCGGTGACGGCCCTGCCCGACGGTACGGTGCTCGGGCATCCTCCGCTGGTGGACGTGCCGACGCTGTTCCCGCGCTTCCTGCCGGTGCCCGAGCCGTCCGGCGCGCACGTGGTGCTGCTGGGCGGCGGCCGGCTGCTGATGGCGGCGAGCGCGCCGAAGACCGCGGAGCTGCTCGCGGGGCTCGGCTACGAGCCGGTGCTCGTGGAGATCGGCGAGTTCGAGAAGCTTGAGGGGTGCGTGACGTGCCTCTCGGTGCGCCTGCGCGACCTGTACGTGTGATTCCGGTCCCGTCCGCACGCCGCCCGGGGAGCCGGCCGCGCGCGCCTGTCCGCCCGCGGGCCCCGGGATTCCGGATGCCGGGCCGTTCGCGCCCCGCCCACCCCCGGGGGAAGCACACACCAACCCGCGGGGGAAGCACGCGCCGGCCCGCGGGGACACCCGCCGCGATCAAGCGGACGCCGTACGGCCGCTTGTGTGGAAACGACACGCATGCGGCAGGAGCCCTCGGGTAGGCGAACCGTCCACGGGCCGCGGTCCCCACCGTGGTTCCTCAGACAGTCTTACCCGCTCTTTAACCTACGGTCTCGTAACCTACGAGTCCGTAGGTAGTTTCCCGTCCCCCAGGAGCACCCGTGACCCTCACCCCCTCCCACCTCGCCGGCACGGACGCGTGGACAGACGCCCGGCTGCTGTACGCGCTGGAGGAAGTGGTGGAGAAGGAGCTCAACCGCCATCTGAAAGTGGCCAAGGACTGGATGCCGCACGAGTACGTGCCGTGGACCGAGGGCCGCAACTTCCCCGGCTTCTTCGAGGACGGCGAGCCGTGGGACCCCGCGCAGTCCAAGGTGACCCAGCTCGGGCGGACCGCCCTCGTGGTCAACCTGCTGACCGAGGACAACCTGCCGAGCTACCACCACGAGATCGCGACGCTGTTCGGCCGCGACGGCGCCTGGGGCACCTGGGTGCACCGCTGGACGGCTGAGGAGGGCCGGCACGGCACGGTGATGCGGGACTACCTGCTCGCCTCCCGGGCCGTCGACCCGGACGAGCTTGAGCGGTTCCGGATGGCCCACATGTCGGAGGGCTACGAGTCGGACAACCGCCACTCGATGCTGCACTCCGTCGCGTATGTCGCGTTCCAGGAGCTGGCCACCCGCGTCTCCCACCGCAACACCGGCCACCAGTCGGGCGACCCGGTCTGCGACCGGATGCTGGCGCGGATCTCCACCGACGAGAACCTGCACATGGTCTTCTACCGCAATCTGCTGGGCGCGGCGTTCGAGATCGCCCCCGACGAGACGATGCAGGCGGTGCGCGACGTCGTCACGGGCTTCCGGATGCCGGGGCACGGCATGCCGGGCTTCGAGCGCGCCGCAGTCGCGATGGCCGTCGGCGAGGTCTACAACCTGCGCATCCACCACGACGACGTGCTCCAGCCCGTGCTGCGCTATCTGAAGGTGCTGGACATCGACGGGCTCGGCCCCGCCGGGCTGCGGGCGCAGGAGGAGCTGGGCCTGTTCATGAACGGCCTGGACACCGAGGCGGCGAAGTTCGACGACAAGCTCGCCGCACGCAAGGCGCGGATGGCGGCGCGCGGCCGCGTCTGACGGACGGCGGGGCGGCGTGCACCCGGGACGTCTCGCGCCCCGGCGGCCGTTCCCCGGGGCGGCCGCCGCGCTCAGCGGCGAGAGCGCCGCAGCCCGAGGCGCTCCCGCTCGGAGAGCCCGCCCCAGACCCCGAACCGCTCGTCGTGTTCCAGGGCGTAGGCGAGGCACGCCTCGCGCTCGGTGCAGGCACCGCACAGCCTCTTGGCCTCGCGGGTCGAGGAACCGGGCGCAGGGAAGAAGAAGTCGGGCCCCGTCTGGGCGCAGAGCGCGCTGTCCTGCCAGGCGAGGGACGAGTCCGTGGAGCGGTCGCCGCCGTCCGCGGCCGTACCGGTGGTGATGTTGATCGGCATGCCGACAGGTTTCCGCACGCCGATAAACATCCGATTGATGAACCATCAACCCTGCTCGACGGGCCGTCAGGGCCACGCCACGGGCCGCCTGCGCCTGCCGCCGGGCGCGGCCACCGCCCGTAGCGTCCCAGGCGCGGGCGGCGAAGTACAGGCGTCCGGGCCCGGCGCGCCGCCGCTCAGTGGTGCGTGGGCTCCATGCCCTTCATGTCCATGGAACCCATGGAACCCGCCGAGTTCATGGACATGGCACCCATGGCCTCCGCCGCCTCGCGCGCGCTGCGCTCCGCCTTGTCGCGCTGCGCGGCGGAGGGGTGGTGCATCTGCTCGTACGGGGGGATGGTGCCGTCCTCCTTGTACACGAGGAACAGTCCGGCCATGCCGAGGTCGGAGTGGCTCTGCACGTGGCAGTGGTACATCCAGGCGCCGGCGCCGACGTGTTCGCCCGCGATCACCTGGAAGCCGAAGGAGTTGGCGGGTCCGACGATCTTCGTGTCGACGACCGGGCTGGTGTCGTCTGCGCCGGCGAGCAGGCCCGTCCTGTTGTCGGCCCAGCGGTGCCCGTGGATGTGGAACGTGTGGTAGAACTCGCCGTGCGTGATCGAGACGAACTCGACCCGCTCCCCCACGGTCGCCTTGAGGTCCGGCCCCATCTCCAGGTTGTTGACCTGCATGTCGTTGAAGACGACGGTGAACGTGCGGTCGGGCAGCGGATCGCCCTTCCTGCGGACCACGAGGCCCCCGTAGAGCCCCGCCCTGATGCCCCCGGTGCCGTGGTCGGTGCCGACGACGTGGTCGTGGTAGTGCCAGTAGCCCGCGCTGCCCGGCTGGAACGTGCCGTCGGGGCGCCGCGCCGGGGCGTGGGTGCGCCAGGTGTACGTGCGCCTGCCGCCGGGCGGCACATGGCTGCGGTTGAGGCGGGTTCCGTCGCTCGCGACGTCGTAGTCGACGCCGTGCGCGTGCAGGCTGACGTCCACGTCGAGGGTGTTCTCGAAGTCGATGTGCAGGGTGTCGCCCTCGACCAGCTCGATGAGCGGGCCGGGAACGGTCGCCTTGCCGCGCTCCAGGCCGTAGCCGGTGCGGCCGTCCGCGAGCTTCTCGGCGAAGAGGGTGAGGTGGCGCACCTGTCCCCCTGCGGGGGCGGTGCGGACGGCGGGCACGGGCGCGGAGGTGGCCACGGGCGCCGAGGCCACCCCTGCTCCGGCGACCCCCGCGACGGCGGCGCCGCCCGCGAGCAGTCGCCCGTTGAAGCTCCTTCTGTCCATGGCCATGCCGAACTCCCCCGTACGGGATGGAAGTTGCGGGGTGAAACAGACCCCGGGGACGGCCATACGGTAGAGCAGCGCCTCCCGTTTATCCACACCCAGGACAAAGTTGGTGGGATTCCAGCCTTACCTATTGGCGGACCGCCGAAAGCGGTCTACGTTCCAAGGCTGTTGCACAGACCAATGAGGGGTGGGTGAACACATGCAGCGTGCACCACATCACCGGTCGAGAACGCGGCGCCGGCTCATCGTGGGCCTGGCCACGGGCGCCCTCGCGGCGTCCCTGCTGGGCACGGCGGCGGCCTCGGCCGAGCCGGCGCAGGAACGCGGGGCCGCGGCCCTCGCGCTCCCGTCGCCGCCCGGCGGCACGAACGTCAAGGTGCTGGTCTACTACGGCTCCGCGGACGAGGAGTCCCCGACCGTGGACGCCGGGATCGAGGCCGTCGAGAACATCGGTCGGACCGGGCCGCTCGCCAAGCGGTTCAAGACCGTCGCCACGGACGACGCGTCCGTCTTCACCAACGCGAACCGGCTCGGCACCTTCAACGCGGTCGTCTTCCTGACCGGCCCCGGCGACGTGCTCGACCCCGAGCAGGAGGCCGGGCTCGAAACGTACGTCGAGGCGGGCGGCGGCTTCGTGGGCATCCACGACGCGGCGCGCACCGAGCCGTACTCGGACTGGTACACCGGGCTCGTCGGCGCGCGGCCCGCGGCGGGCAGCCCCGCCGCCGTGCAGCAGGCGACCGTCGAGGTCGGCGACCGCGTCAACCCGGCGACCAGGAACCTGCCGCTCGAATGGAAGCGCGCCGACACCTGGTTCAACTGGGAGGCCGACCCGACCGGCACGGTGCACACCGTGGCGAGCGTGCGGGAGTCCACGTACAAGCCGGGCGAGGGCGCGGCGGGCACCGAGGACCACCCGGTCTCCTGGTGCCGCGACTACGACGGCGGCCGGTCCTTCTACACCGCCATGGGCGGCACGGTCGCCTCCTTCGCCGAGACCGACTTCCGCGACCACCTGCGCGGCGCCCTGGAGTGGACCTCGCGCCTGACGCGCGCCGACTGCAAGGCGACCATCGACGCCCACTACAAGGCCGAGCGGATCACCGCGCCCAACCAGCCGGGTCAGCAGGACCAGATCGGCGAGCCGCACGGCCTGACCGTCGCGCCCGACGGGAAGGTTTTCTACATCGGCCGCGGCGGCGGCACGGCGACCGACCCGGTCGTCACCGACTGGAGCGACCCGAACGTCGGCAAGGGCACGGGACGGATCTACGTCTGGGACCCGAAGACCCAGAAGGCCACGGTCGCGGCCTCGCTGACGGTCTTCGGCAACCGGGGCGGCGGCGACGAGCTCAACAAGACCGAGGAGGGCCTCCTCGGCATCACGCTCGATCCGCAGTACGAGTCCAACGGCTGGGTCTACGTCTACTGGTCGCCGCACTCGCAGATCGACCGGGACACCCAGATGGGCAAGCGCCGCATCTCCCGCTTCACCATGGACCTCGCGACCGGCAGGATCGACACCACCTCGGAGAAGGTCCTGCTCCAGTGGCCGATGCAGATCCACAGCTGCTGCCACGCGGGCGGCGGGATGGCCTTCGACTCCAAGGGCAACCTCTACGTCGGCGTCGGTGACAACAACTCCTCCCTCTACAGCGACGGTTACTCGGGCAACAACCCGGAGCCCCACTACAGGGGCGTCTCCTTCGCCGACGCGCGCCGCACGGCCGGCAACACCCACGACCTCAACGGGAAGATCCTGCGCATCCACCCCGAGGACGACGGCACCTACACGCTGCCCGCGGGCAACCTGTTCACCGGCAAGGAGACCGCCGAGGGCGGCGGCAAGACGCGCGGCGAGATCTACGCGATGGGCGTGCGCAACCCCGCGAGGCTGTCCATCGACAAGAAGACGGACGTGCTCTACGTCGGCTGGGTCGGCCCGGACGCCGGGGAGCCCTCCACGACCTGGGGACCCGCCAAGTACGACACGTTCGCCGTAATCACGCACGCGAGCAACCGCGGCTGGCCGTACTGCATGGGGAACAAGCAGCCCTACCGCGACCGCAACCTGCCCGACCCGGACAAGCCGCTCGGCTGGTACGACTGCGACCACCTGAGGAACGAGTCGCCGAACAACGACGGACTCGTCAACATCCCGCCCGCCGAGGCCAACAACATCTGGTACTCGCCGCAGGGCGGGGCGCCCGACTACCCGCGCGGCGAGGACGGCGTGCCGGTCTACGACCCGGCCAGGGCCACCTACCGGCTGCCGTGGCTGAAGGGCGGCGGCCAGGCCACCATGGACGGCCCGGTCTACCGCTTCGACCCGACGTACAAGAGCAGCGTCAAGTGGCCGCAGTACTGGGACGGCAAGTGGTTCGTCGCGGACTTCTACGACGCCACCAACCCGCGCCACGCGGTCACCATGGACCCCGCGAACCAGGGCGAGGGCGGGCTGCCCGTGCACGCCGACTCGCTGCGGAGGATCATCCCCGTCGGCAGCGGCGGCATCCGCAACCTGATGGACTGGAAGTTCGCCCCTGACGGCTCGCTGTACGTCCTCGACTACGGGCGCGGCTTCTTCAACTCCGACTCCGAGTCCGCGCTGTGGCGCGTGACGTACACCGGCGGCGCGCCGACCCCGGCCGCCAAGGACCTGGTCGAGAAGGGAGCGTGAGGCGGGTGAGAGCCACCACCCGAGGAGTCCCGCGGACCTCGCGGCGGCGACCGCCGCGGCTGTGGGTGTCACTGGTCGGAGCGTTCCTCCTGGTGCTCGGGCTGACGTCGACCGCGGCGTACGGGCGGGGGCAGACGCCCGCCGCGCCGGCCGCCGGGCAGATCCTGACCTGGACGGCGGGCGACTCCATCGAGCACTACGCGAGCGCCCCCACGACCGCGGTGGCGGGCACGGCCACCATCGTCTTCGAGAACAGCGCGGCGACCGGCAACACCACGGGCCTGCCGCACACCCTGACCTTCGACACGTCGGACCCGCAGTACAACAACGACGCGCAGGTCAACATCCTCGCCAACCCGGCCGACGCGGAGGGCGGCAAGCACAGCGTGCAGGTCACGCTGACGCCCGGCACGTACCACTACTTCTGCTCGATGCCGGGCCACATCATGATGAGCGGCACGCTCACCGTGACGGCGGGCGGCGGCGGTGACGACACCACGGCGCCGACCACCTCGGCGAAGGTCGCCGGACAGCAGAACGCGGACGGCGCGTACGTCGGCTCCGCCACGGTGACCGTCTCGGCCGCGGACGAGGAGGGCGGCTCGGGCGTCGCGAGCGTCGAGTACGCGCTCGGCGCCGAAGGCGACTGGCAGCCCTACACCGACCCCGTCGTGGTGGACCAGGCCGGCGCGCAGACCCTGCGCTACCGGGCGACCGACAAGGCCGGCAACGCGGCGGCCGAGAAGTCCGTCGACTTCACCGTCGCCGCGCCGCCCACGGACGACACCACACCGCCCGAGACCTCGGCGACGGTCGGCGGCGAGCAGGACGACGAAGGCACCTACCTGGGGACGGCCACGGTCACGGTGACGGCCTCCGACACCGGCTCGGGCGTCAATACCATCGAGTACGCGCTCGGCGCCGACGGCGACTGGCAGCCCTACACCCGGCCGGTCGCGGTCGACGAGGCCGGCGCGCACACCGTGCGCTACCGGGCGACCGACAAGGCCGGCAACGCGGCGGCCGAGAAGTCCGTCGGCTTCACCGTCGCCGCGCCCCCGGCCGAGGACACCACGGCCCCGGTGGTCGCCGCCGCGGTCACGGGCACCAAGAACTCCTACGGCGCGTTCATCAGCAGTGCCACGGTGACCCTGACCGCGGAGGACGCCGAGTCGGGGGTCGCCTCCACCGAGTACACGCTCGACGGCGGCCCGTACCTCAGCTACACCGAGCCGGTCATCGTGGACCGGGTCGGGGCGCACACGCTCGCCTACCGGGCCACCGACGCGGCGGGCAACACCTCAGAGGCGCAGAGCGCGGCGTTCACCGTGGCCGAGGGCGGGGGCGTGCCCGCGCCGCCGTGCGCGGAGCACGACGAGCGGCTCACGGTGATCGTCGGCACGGTCGACACGGGCGTGCCCAACCGGCTCACGCCCAACCGGTGCACCGTCAACGAGCTGATCGAGGACGAGCGCGAGTGGACCTCGCAGGCGCTGTTCCTCAAGCACGTGGACGGCGTGCTCGACCGGCTCGTCGACCAGAACGTCATCGACAGGCGCGAGCAGAAGAAGATCGCCAAGGCGGCCAAGCAGTCGAAGATCGGCCTGCCGGGCCAGACCGCCGGCTACCGGACGATCTTCGACGGCACCGGGGAGTCGTTCGCGAAGTGGGAGCACGTCGGCGGCGGCCGGGTCGATCTGAAGGACGGTGCGATGAGCGTCGACCCGACGGTCGGCGGCGACCTCGGCATGATGTGGTACCCGGCGCGGCAGTACACGGACTTCTCGCTGAAGCTCCAGTTCAGGGATGACGCGGCGGGCACGGCCAACGCCAACGGCGGTGTCTTCGTGCGCTTCCCGAACCCGCACGGCTTCCCGCTGGAGTCCCGCCCCGCCTGGGTGGCCGTCAACTACGGCCACGAGATCCAGATCTTCGACGGTCCTGGCGGCGACATGTACAAGACCGGCTCGGTGTACGGCTTCGACCGGGTGGGGCTCGCCGGCGCCCACCCCACCACCAAGGGCACCTGGAACGACTACGAGATCCGGGCCGAGAAGCAGCACTTCGAGATCTTCCGCAACGGTGTCCTGATCAACGAGTTCGACAACGGCCCCGGCCAGGTCTTCGACCCGCCCAGGGCGGGTGACCCCGGCACGGACGGCAGGCGCTACGCGTCGGGTTACATCGGGCTCCAGAACCACAGCACCGCCGACCTGATCTCCTACCGGAACGTGCGGATCAAGGAGCTGTAGCAGTCCCCGCACCCGTCCGCACGGCCGCGGGCCCCCTCCCCCGCCGGGAGGGGGCCCGCGGCAGGCGCTCCTCAGGGCTTGCGGCGGGCCCTGCTCGGCTGGACGCGGGTGGGTTCGCCCGGCGCCTTCGGGTGGTCGGGCGGGTAGGGCAGGTCGCCGAGGCCGTGCTCCCGCTCGTCGCGGGCCGCGAGGTCGAGCAGGCCCTCAAGACCGAAGGCGTGGTCCGCCATGTCGGCGTGCACGTCGCCGAGTTCCGCGTACCTGGCCGGCATGGTCGCGATGTCGAAGTCGCGCGGCGCCACGTCCCCCATCTCCTCCCAGCGCAGTGGCGCGGAGACCGGGGCGTGCGCCTTCGGGCGCACCGAGTAGGCGGAGGCGATGGTGCGGTCGCGGGCCGTCTGGTTGTAGTCCACGAAGATCCTCGGCCCGCGCTCCTCCTTCCACCACGCCGTGGTCACCCGCTGCGGCATCCGCCGCTCCAGCTCCCGGCCCACGGCGATGGCGCACCTGCGGACCTGGGCGAAGGTCCAGCGCGGCGCGATCGGCACGAAGACGTGCAGGCCCCGGCCGCCCGAGGTCTTGGGCCAGCCGCGCAGCCCGTGTTCGTCCAGCACGGCGCGCAGCTCGTGGGCGGCGGCCACCGCCTCCGCGAAGCCGGTGCCGGGCTGCGGGTCGAGGTCGATGCGCAGTTCGTCGGGGTGGTCGGTGTCCCCGCGCCGCACCGGCCAGGGGTGGAAGGTGAGGCAGCCGAGGTTGGCCGCCCACACCACCGCGGCCACCTCGGTCGGGCAGACCTCGTCCGCGTACCGGCCGCTGGGGAAGGCGATCCGCGCGGTGGGGATCCACTCGGGGAGGTTCTTCGGGGCGCGCTTCTGGAAGAACGACTCGCCGGTGACGCCCTCGGGGAAGCGCTCCATCGTGGTGGGCCGCTCACGCAGCGCGCGGACGATGCCCTCGCCCACGGCGAGGTAGTAGCGGGCCACGTCCAGCTTGGTGAAACCGCGCTCGGGGAAGTACACCTTGTCCGGGTTGGACAGCCGCACGGCCCTGCCGCCCGCCTCCAGCTCCACCGCCGCTCCCATGTGCGCCACGGTATGTGCGGCACGGGCGCGCCGCACGCCGGGCGGAGCGCCGCAGACGCGGTGAGAATCGAGCCATGGACCTGCCGGTGATGCCGCCCCTGCTGCCGATGCTCGCGAAGCCCGTGCAGCGGATCCCGCCGGGCATGCAGTACGAGGCGAAATGGGACGGCTTCCGGGCGATCGTGCACCGGGACGGCGACGAGGTCGTCATCGGCAGCAGGAACGGCAAGCCGCTCACCCGCTACTTCCCCGAGCTGGTGACCGCGGTGCGGGCCGAGCTGCCCGAGCGGTGCGTGGTGGACGGGGAGATCGTGATCGTCCACGACGGGCGGCTCGACTTCGACCGGCTCACCGAGCGCATCCACCCGGCCGCGTCCCGGGTCGCGGCGCTCGCGGAGCGCACGCCGGCGGGCCTCGTCGCGTTCGACCTGCTCGCCAAGGGCGACGCGTCGCTGCTCGGGCTGGCGCAGGAGAGTCGCAGGGAGGCGCTGGAGGCGGTGCTCACCGGCGCCCGGCCGCCGGTGTACACGGCGCCCGCGACGACGGACGAGCGGGTCGCGGCCGAGTGGTTCGACCGGTACGAGGGTGCCGGACTCGACGGTATCGTCGCGAAGCCGCTCGACCGGCCCTATCTGCCGGACACCCGCGCCCTCTACAAGATCAAGCACGAGCGGACCGCGGACGTGGTGGTGGCGGGCTACCGCCCGCACAAGAGCGGCCCCGTCGTGGGCTCCCTGCTGCTCGGCCTGTACGACGCGGCGGGCACGCTCCAGCACGTGGGCGTCTGCGCGGCGTTCCCGATGCGCCGCAGGGCCGAGCTGATGGAGGAGCTCGCGCCGCTGCGGATCGACGCGGCCGACCACCCGTGGGCCGCATGGGCCGAGGCGTCCGCGCACGAGGGCGCGCGGCTGCCGGGGGCGCCGTCGCGCTGGAGCGGCAAGAAGGACCTGTCCTGGGTGGCGCTCGCGCCGTCGCGGGTGTGCGAGGTGGCGTACGACCACATGGAGGGCACCCGCTTCCGCCACACGGCGCAGTGGCGCAGGTGGCGCCAGGACCGGGACCCGGCGTCCTGCACGTACGGCCAGTTGGTGGAGCCGGTGCGCTACGACCTCGCGCGGGTGCTCGGCGGGGCGTGAGCCCCGCGGCGGCCGGCCGGGGGCGCCGTACCCCCGTCCGGGTGGCCCCGCGTGCGGGCGGGGTGGCGCGGTGTGAGCGTGCAGGGGTGAGCACTGTGAGTGAGAAGCGTCCCGAGCCGGTGCCCGCGCCGGCACCGCCGCCCGCCGCCGAACCGCCGGTGCTCAGCGGACGCCGCAGGAACATCGTGTTCGCGACGATCGTCCTCGGCCTGCTGCTCGCCGCGCTCGACCAGACCATCGTGGGCACGGCCCTGCCGACGATCGTGGCCGACCTCGGCGGGGCCGAGCACATGTCCTGGGTGGTCACGGCGTACCTGCTCGCGGAGACGATCTCGACGGCGCTCGTCGGCAAGTTCGGCGACCTGTTCGGGCGCAAGCTGATCTTCCAGCTGTCCGCGGTCGTCTTCGTCACCGGCTCGTTCCTGTGCGGCCTCGCCACTGACATGACACTGCTGATCGTCTGGCGCGCCGTCCAGGGCGTCGGCGCCGGCGGGCTGATGGTGACGGCGATGGCGCTCATCGCCGATGTGATCCCGCTGCGCGAGCGCGGCAAGTACCAGGGCGCCCTGGGGGCCGTGTTCGGCCTCGCGACGGTCGTCGGGCCGCTGCTCGGCGGGGTGTTCACCGACCATCTGACCTGGCGCTGGGCGTTCTATGTGAACGTGCCGATCGCGGTCGTGGTGGTGGCCGCCGCGGCCCGCACCATCCCGGCCGTCCGCTCCGCGTCCCGTCCCGTGATCGACTACCTGGGCATCGCGCTGGTGGCGGTGGGGGCGGGCGCGCTGATCCTGGCGACCAGCTGGGGCGGCAACCAGTACGCCTGGGGCTCGCCCGTGGTCATCGGCCTGTTCGCGGCCGGCGTGGCCGCGCTCGGCCTCTTCTGCCTTGCGGAGACCCGCGCGGCCCAGCCGATGCTGCCGATGCGGCTGTTCCGCGGCCCGGTGTTCGCGGTCTGCTCGATCCTCAGCTTCATTGTCGGCTTCGCGATGCTCGGCGCGCTGACCTTCCTGCCGACGTACCTGCAGTACGTGGACGGCGACTCGGCGACCGTCTCGGGGGTGCGGACGCTGCCCATGGTGATCGGCCTGCTGATCGCGTCGGTCTTCAGCGGCAACGTCGTCAGCAGGACGGGCCGCTACCGCTGGTTCCCGGTGGCGGGCACGGTGGTGATGGCGGCGGGGCTGCTGCTGCTCTCCCGGGTCGGTCCAGGCTCCGGGTTCTGGGCGGAGTCCGGGGCGATGTTCGTGCTGGGCACCGGCATCGGCCTCTCGATGCAGGTGCTCACCATCGCCGTGCAGAACACCGTCGACTACGCCGACCTCGGCACCGCGACCTCGGGCGTGACGTTCTTCCGTACGCTCGGCAGCTCGTTCGGCACCGCCGTCTTCGGCACGATCTACACCAACGCGCTCACCCCGGGGCTGCGGGACGCGCTGCCCGAGGCGGCGCGGGCGGGCGGCGCGGCACCCGGCGCGGTGGCCGCGGCGGCCCGCAGCCCCGAGGGGCTGCACCGGCTGCCGGGCGCGCAGTCGGCACCGCTGATCGGGGCGTACGCGGACGCGCTGCACACGGTCTTCCTGTGGACGGTGCCCGTGGCGCTTGGCGGCTTCGTCGTGGCGCTGTTCCTGCGGCAGGTGAGGCTGCGCGACTCGGCCCGCGCCACCTCGACCGACCTGGGCGAGGGGTTCGCCTCGCCGGACCCCGGCGACTCGGGGCGGCTGCTCGAACTGTCCGTCTGCGCCATTCTGCGGGAGGCGGGCCCCGACACGGCGCGCAGCGTGGTGCGCGGCTCCGCCACGCGGCTCGACATCGCGGGCGCGTGGGCGGTGATGCAGGTGGAGCTGCTGACCCGGATGGTCGGGCACGCGAGCCTCGGCCTGGTCGCGGGGCGCAAGAACGTGCCGCCCGAGGTGCTGCTCCCGGTCTTCGACCGGATGGTCGACGAGGGGTACCTGACGCGCTCGGGCAGCCTCTTGTCGCACACGGAGGCGGGCCGCCGGGAGGCCGCGGCGATCACCGCGGCGTGGGCGTCCTGGCTCAACGACCGGCTGGCCGCCGATCGGGGCGGGCCGAGCGGCGCCGAGCTGCGGCGCGCCGTGGACGCCATCGCGAAGCGCCTGCTGGCCGAGGACCTCTCCGACGCCGGCCCGCCGCGCCGCGGCCTCCCTGCCGGGGCCACGGCGTCCAGCGGGGCCGCGGCGCCCTGACGCCGTCCGGCGGGACTGAGACGCCGCCACAGGTACCGGTCTCCTGGAGGCCGTCGCCCGGGCCCGGGGCCGGCAGCGCCGCCGCCGGCGGCCGGCAGCCTGCGGCAGTGCTGCCCGGAGCCCCGGAGGGACCGGGCCCCCGGCCCCGGGGCGCGGCGGGACCGGGGTGCCGTGGACCGCGTCCCGCGCCCCGGCCGGGCGCGGGACGCGAATCAGCCGCGGGACAGGGCCGGGTCGGTGACGCTCTGCCTGCCGGTCTCCACGTGTCCCGCGAGCCGCCGCAGGTAGGTGTCGTCGTGGTCGGAGGTGACCGACACGTCGTACCAGTGGTCGGCCCTGGCCGTCCGCACCGTGTGCAGGGCGCTCGCGCCCGGCCGCAGCCGCACGGAGGCCGGCGCCTGGTGGCCGTACTCGTCCTTGATCGTCAGGCGTACGGGCGTGCCGCCGTGGTGGGTGAGACGCAGCCGTACGGTGCCGGAGTGCCGATCGTGCTCGGCCGTGACCTCGGGGCCCTTGCGGACGCCCGTGCCCGAGACCTGCCGCAGGAAGCCGTTCGGCCCGTGCACCGCGTGGTCGTGACGGCCGGCCGCGGGCAGCGGCACGGTGCCGGTGATCCGCCGGCCCGCGGCGACGGTCCAGGTCCAGGGCCCGTCGGCCGACGTCGTGGACGTCACGAGGAAGGCCGCGCCCGCCGTGCCGTGGGAGGCGAAGCGCAGGCTCAGCCCGTCCTGGCCGACGGCCGCGTCGGCCGCCAGGTCGTAGGGGGCGGGCATCAGGGGCCTGCGGTCGCGCTCCTGGCGGGGCAGCGCCTGGTCGGCCGGGGGCCTCGGCACCACGTCGGGGTGGCGGTCCGCGTCCTTCGGCCTGTAGGCCGCGGTGCTCGGCAGGGACGGCACGCCCTTCGAGGCGCGGCTGAAGTCGAACGCGGAGGTGAGGTCGCCGGTGACGGCGCGCCGCCAGGGCGAGATATGGGGCTCCGCGACGCCGAAGCGGCGCTCCATGAGGCGGAGGATCGAGGTGTGGTCGAAGACCTCGGAGCAGACCCGGCCGCCCCTGCTCCACGGCGAGAGCACGAACATCGGGACGCGCACACCGAGGCCGTAGGGGCCCGCGCCGCTGCTCGCCGGGGCCGAGGGGCTGGTGCGGGAGCCGAACAGCTCCTCCTCGACGGAGACCGTCGAGCCGCCCTGGGCGGGCGAGGAGGGCGGGAACGGCGGCACGACGTGGTCGAAGTAGCCGTCGTTCTCGTCGTAGGTGATCAGCAGCGCGGTCCTGCTCCATACCTCGGGGTCGGAGGTGAGCGCGTCGATCACCTGGGAGACGTACCAGGCGCCGTAGTTGGCGGGCCAGTTGGGGTGCTCGGTGAACGCCTCGGGTGCCGCGATCCAGGAGATCTGCGGGAGCCTGCCGGCCTGTACGTCGGCCTTGAGGATGTCCATGAGGCCGTCGCCCGCGGCGGCGTCCGTGCCGGTGCGGGCCTTCTCGTAGAGCGGGTCGCCCGGCTTCGCGTCGCGGTAGGCGTCGAAGTACAGCAGCGAGTTGTCGCCGTAGTTGCCGATGTACGCGTCGTCGGTCCAGCCCCAGGAGCCGGCGGCGTCCAGCCCCGTGCCGCGGTCCTGGTAGATCTTCCAGGAGACGCCGGCCTTCTCCAGGCGCTCGGGGTAGGTGGTCCAGCCGTAGCCGCGCTCGTCGTTGGTGATGACGGGCCCGCCGCCGACGCCGTCGCCCCCGACGTAACCGGACCACATGTAGTACCGGTTGGGGTCGGTCGGGCCCAGCAGCGAGCAGTGGTAGGCGTCGCAGACGGTGAACGCGTCGGCCATCGCGTAGTGGAACGGGATGTCGTCGCGCGTGAGGTACGCCATGGACGCGGCGGACTTGGCGGAGACCCAGGAGTCGTACCTGCCGTGGTTGAAGGCGGCGTGGGTGCCTTCCCAGCTGTGGTCGAGGTCTTCGAGGAAGGCCAGGCCGAGGTCGCTGCCCGAGCCGGTTGAGGGGTGGAAGGGCAGCACCTCGCCGTCGCCGCCCGGCTGGTGGAAGACGGACTTGCCGCCCGGCAGGGTCACGGCGCGGGGGTCGGCGAAGCCTCTCACGCCGCCGAGCGAGCCGAAGTACATGTCGAAGGAGCGGTTCTCCTGCATCAGGACGACGATGTGCTCGATGTCGCGCAGGCTTCCCGTGCGGTGGTGGGCCGGGATGGCGGCGGCGCGGGCGATGCTCGTCGAGAGCGTGGAGAAGGCGGCGGTGCCGCCGGCCATCTGGAGGAATCGGCGACGGTTCAGGTCGACCATCGGGTGGCCCCTTCGAGTTGCGGTGCGTGGGTCGGGGACAGACTCCGCCGCCCCGCCCGCACGGCAGGGGGCCTGGCCGCGAACCGATCACGAACTCTTGGTGAAGGGACGTGTGGCGGCCCGGCGCCCGGGGCCGGCCGCGGGATCAGCCGGAGACCGTGCCGTCCACGTACACCCAGCGGCCCTGCTCCCGCGCGAAGCGGCTGAGTTCGCCGAGCACGCCGGGCGTGCCCGACTCGGTGTAGTGGGCGCGGAAGGCGACGGTGCCGGTCGTGTGGAAGGCGGTGCCGCCGGTGGCGGCGGTGATCTCAAGCCCGGTCCAGCGGGTCGCGGCGTCGAGGCCGAGTGCGGCGGGGCGGGTGGCGGCGGCCCAGGTGCGCAGCAGGTACGGCTCGTCGCGCACGGCGAAGGCACTGTAGCGGGAGCGCATCAGCGCCTCGGCCGTCGCCGGGGCGGCGTCGCCCCGGTGGAAGGGGCCGCAGCAGGCACCGTAGGGCGCGGGCAGCCCGCACGGGCAGGGCGCGGAGTCGGCGGGCGCGGCGGGGGTCGTGGGGCGGCGGGTGCGTCGGGCCATGCGGGACATTGTCGCCCCGTGCCGTCGCGGTGGGCGACGCGCGGGCCCCGGGGCCCGCGCGGGCCGGCCGCTCGGCGATGATCGGGGCGTGGACGTGAGCGAGAGGGAGGCGGCCCGGTCATGAGGCTGACGATTCTGGGCGGCGGCGGGTTCCGGGTGCCGCTGGTGTACGGGGCGCTGCTGGGCGACCGGGGCGCGGGCCGGATCACCGAGGTCGCGCTGTACGACGTGGACGCCGAGCGGCTCGCCGCCGTGGCACGGGTGCTCGCGGACCAGGCGGCGGGGGTCGCGGGGGCGCCGTCCTTCACGGCCACCCGCGACCTGGACGAGGCGCTGCGCGGCACGGACTTCGTGTTCTCCGCGATCCGGGTGGGCGGCCTTGCGGGCCGGGCCGCGGACGAGCGGGTGGCGCTCGCGGAGGGCGTGCTCGGCCAGGAGACGGTGGGCGCGGGCGGGATCGCGTACGGCCTGCGCACGGTGCCGGTGGCGCGGGAGATCGCCCGGCGGGTGGCCGCCGTGGCGCCGGACGCCTGGGTGATCAACTTCACCAACCCGGCGGGGCTCGTCACGGAGGCGATGGCCGAGGTGCTCGGCGACCGGGTCATCGGGATCTGCGACTCGCCCGTGGGGCTCGGCCGGCGGGTGGCGCGGACGCTGGGCGTGGACCCGGACACGGCGCGCTTCGACTATGTGGGCCTCAACCACCTGGGGTGGCTGCGGGGCGTGTACGTGGCGGGGCGGGACGAGCTGCCCAGGCTGCTCGGCGATCCGGCGCTGCTCGGCTCGTTCGAGGAGGGCAGGCTGTTCGGCGCGCCGTGGCTGGCGTCGCTCGGCGCGGTGCCCAACGAGTACCTGCACTACTACTACTTCAACCGCGAGACGGTGGAGGCGTACCGCGCGGCGCGGCGCACCCGCGGCGCGTTCCTCGCCGACCAGCAGTCGGGCTTCTACGCGGAGGTGGGCGGCGCGGACGCGCCGGGGCCCGGAGCGGCGCTCGCGGCCTGGCACCGTACGCTCGCGGAGCGCGAGGCCACGTACATGGCGGCCAACAGGGACGCGGCGGGCATGGGCGAGCGGGACGAGGCCGACCTGGAGTCCGGCGGCTACGAGAAGGTGGCGCTTGCCCTGATGCGGGCGATCGCCCACGACGAACGGGCGACGCTGATCCTGAACGTGCGCAACCGCGGCACGCTGGCCGCGCTGGACGCGGAGGCGGTGGTGGAGGTGCCCTGCGCGGTGGATGCGAACGGGGCGCGACCGCTGGCGGCGGAGCCGCTGCCGCTGCACGCGACGGGCCTGGTGACGTCGGTGAAGGCGGTGGAGCGTGCGGTGCTGCGGGCCGCGGAGAGCGGGGAGCGGCCCGACGCGGTCGCCGCTTTCGCCCTGCATCCGCTGGTCGACTCGGTCTCCGTGGCGCGCCGGCTGGTGGACGGCTACGCGGCCGTCCACCCGGGCCTCGGCCATCTGCGCGGCTGACCGGGCCCCGCGGCGGGGGGAGCACTCTCCGCGTGCGGCGCCGCAGCGCACCTGAAAAACGCTGCGACGCCGCACACGTGCCCCACCCTGTCGTGATGGTCTCAAGGGCCCTCAGGTCAGGAGGAAGTCCGCCTGGCCCGACTTCGCGCCCTGGATGAAGGCGGCGATCTCGGCCGGTGTGTAGATCAGTGCGGGGCCGTCAGGGTCGGAGGACTGACGCACCGCGACTCTGCCGTCGGCCAGCTTCATGGCCTCGATGCAGTTCCCGCCGTTGCCGCCGCTCCACGGCTTGTGCCAGCCCTCTGCGCCGAGCTCTCGGGCGGGCATGCCGTTGTATATGCGATCCATTCACAGCTCCTTGCGGACATCCTTGAGGATCTCCTTCGTGCTTTGTGCAGTTGCGGCCTGCGCCGCCATCCGGTCCATGACCTCCAGGTGAGTGGCCACTTCCGGGCGCGCGTCGAGGTAGACGGCGCCGGTCAGGTACTCGCTGAAGACCATGTCCGGCAGCTCTGGTTCCGCGAATCGGAAGATCACGAACGGCCCGTAGGTGCCCGGGTGATGTCCGCTGGCGAACTCCGCGATCTGCAGGGTCACATGGGGCAGGTCGGCGGCTTCGAGCAGCCGGTCGATCTGCGCCCGCATCACCTCAGGGCCGTCGCCCACGGGACGGCGGATGACCGTCTCGTCCATGACTACCCAGAATCGCGGTGCGTTCTCCCTGGTGAGCAGCGACTGCCTGGCCATCCGGAGCGCGACGTGCCGCTCCGTCTCGCCGGGCGAGGAGCGTCCGACGGCACCCGCGGTGAGTACGGCGCGCGCGTAGTCCTCGGTCTGGAGCAGGCCGGGGACGAAGTGCGGTTCGTACTCGCGCAGCAGGGCCGCGGCGCCCTCCAGGCTGACGTACACGCTGAACCAGTCGGGCAGGATGTCGTGGAAGCGCTGCCACCAGCCCGGCTTGTTGGCCTCTTCGACGAGGCCCGTGAAGACTCCCGCCTCCTCGGGGCCCACGCCGTAGGCGGTGAGCAGCACCTGCACATAGGGGATCTTGAGCGCGACCTCGGCCGTCTCCATCCTGCGGATCGTGGCGGGAGCGACGCGCAGGAGCTTCGCGGCCTCCTCGCGTTTCAGGCCGGAGCGCTCCCGCAGGTCCTGTAGACGCCTGCCGAGCACGACCTGCCCCACGGTCGGGGCCGACCGCGGTTCACTCACTTCAGGGACCTCCCCGTTGCCACGATGTGCAAGCAGTGTGCCATGACTCTGCCAGTTAGAACACGGCACTCTGGAATTTTCAGAGTGCCACTTGCCAAGTGTCGCGGACAGGTGGAGAGTGGTCGGAGTGAACCAGTTCACGCGGTTGTCGCGCTGTGCCACGGGAGAGGCACAGCGCGGAGAAGTCGCTTCCCACCGTTAGGAATCGGTCGTGGCACCTGGTAACGCGCTCACCCCCCGGCTCGCGCCTATGTGCCCTGGCAACGTTGTCCGCCGTTACGGTTTCGAATTGCCGGCGCGCGCGGAGTCCGTGGGCCGGGCCAGGAAACTCACCGAGGACCGCCTGCTCGGCTGGGGCATCGGCAAGGGAACGTCGCAGACCGCGGTGCTGGTCGTCTCCGAACTGGTCACGAACGCCGTCGTGCACGCCGCGGGCGACCACGTGATCTGCGAGCTGCGGGTCGACCAGGAGAAGCTGCGGATAGCCGTCGAGGACCAGGGATACGGGCCGACGGGACCCCAGCTCCAGCGGGGCAGCGCGGACGAGGGCGGCCGGGGCCTCTTCCTCGTCGACTCCGTGTGCAGCTGCTGGGGAGCCCAGGACACCTCGGGCTACGGTCCCGGACGCGTCGTGTGGGCCGAGCTGCCGCTGCGGACGGACGCGCCGTGTTGAGGAGCGCGCGGGCGGCGCTCCTGCGCCTCGGCCGCGGACCGCGCGCCGCGGGCCCCGTCCGCGCCGACGGCACCGTCCGGCTCCCGCTCCCGGACACGCTGCCCGCCTCGCTGGGGTGCGACGCGGTGGGGGTGCCCGCGCGCCACGGCTTCCGGCTGATGGCGCGGATGCCGCGCACCGGCTGCGTCTTCGCCGACACCGACTGGTGGTGGTGGATCGTGCCGGCCGGCTCCGACCTCGAACTCTCCTGGCCCGCGCCCGCGCGGTACGTGGCGGGGATCAGCGTCCCCGCAGCGCGGCCGCGCCTGATCCACTGGCCGGACGACCGCACGCCCTACACCCCGCCGATCCCCTTCTACCTCATGGTCTGCCAGCTCGCGGGCACCGCCCCCGCCTGGACCGGGGGCGCCCTGCCCGCGCCGCGCGGGAGCGCCCGCGCCTGAGCCGCGGGCGCCCGCCCCGGCCCTCCCGTCCTCTCCCGTCCCCCGGCTCAGTCCGTGCGGACCACGTCGAGCAGGAGCGCCTGGCCGGGGGCGAGGGTGGGCAGCGGCACGCCGGCGGTCGCGAGGACCGCGCCCGGCAGCGTCACCCAGCCGTCGAGCGCGGCGGCGAACCACGCGGGACCCGACACCTGGTGCAGCCGGGGCAGCCCCGGCTCGTCGCGCACCCGCACGCGGTACCGGCCCGCCGCGTCGAGGCCCGGCAGCAGGACCCGGCCCGCCTGCGCGTCCGCCGACGTCGCCACCCGCGCCCAGCAGTACAGCGCCTCGGAGCCGTCGCGCGCGACGACGCCGTGCAGCAGCACCGCGTCGTCGGGCAGGTCGGCCCGCACGGTGCGGCCGCCGTGCAGCAGCGGCCGCTTCTCCTTGTACAGCGCGGCCCACCGGGTCAGCGCGGCCCGCTCCCCCGCGTCGCGCGCGGTGAGGTCGTCCTCGATGCCCGCGTGCCCGAACAGCGCGGTGGCCAGCCGGAACGACGCGTCGGTCGTCCGGCCCGTGGTGTGCGCGACCGGGGCCCCGACATGTGTGCCGATCAGCTCGGGCGGCAGGACCTGCGCGGTCCAGCGCTGGATCGCCTGCCGCTCCACCGGATCGTTGCAGTCGGAGGCCCACACCCGGTCCGTACGCGCGAGGATGCCGAGGTCGACCCGGCCGCCGCCGGAGGAGCAGCTCTCGATCTCAAGACCGGGATGGCGCTGTCTGAGCGTGTCGAGGAGCCGGTACAGCGCCTCCGTCTGCGCGTGCACGCCAGGCCGGTCCCGGCCGCCGGCGCCGCGGTGGACGGCTTCGAGCAGATCGCGGTTGTAGTCCCACTTGAGGTAGTCGACGGCGTACCGGGTGACGATCGTGTCGAGCGCACCCAGCAGGTACGCCCAGGCGTCCGGGTGGCCGAGGTTGACGGCGTACTGGTGGCGCATGCTCGGGCCGAGGCCCGCCGAGGGGCCGAGCAGCCACTCCGGGTGCTCCCTGGCGAGCCGCGAGTCGAGGTTGGCCATCTCGGGCTCGACCCAGAGGCCGAACTGCATGCCGTGCCCGTGCACCCGGTCCGCCAGCGGCCCGAGGCCGTCCGGCCACACCTCCTCGTCGACGGTCCAGTCGCCGAGCCCCGCCGTGTCGTCCCGGCGCCCCGCGAACCAGCCGTCGTCGAGGACGAGGCGCTCCACCCCCACGTCGGCCGCGAGGTCGGCGAGTTCGAGCAGCCGCTCGATGCGGTGGTCGAAGTAGACGGCCTCCCAGGTGTTGAGGGTCAGGGGGCGCGGGCCCGCCGGGTGGCCGGGCCTCGCACGCAGCCGGTCGTGGAACCGGTCGGCGAGGCCGTCGAGCCCCCGGTCGGACCAGGTGAAGAGGGACTCGGGCGAGGTGTACGACTCCCCCGGCGCGAGCCGGATCTCGCCCGGCGCGAGCAGTTCGCCGCCGCCGAGGACCGCGCCGTGCACGCCGGCACCCTCCGGCAGCCGCTCGGCCAGCCAGCGCTGGTCACCGCTCCACGCCACGTGCAGCCCCCACACCTCGCCGTCCCTGAAGCCGAAGCCCGGCACGCCGAGCGCCAGCAGGTACGGGGCTTCGAGGCCCGGCCTGCCGCGCCGCACGGAGCGCACATGGCTCCCGTGGGCGAGGGCGGCGCGCTGCGGGACCCGCTCCCTGCACCACTTGCCGGTGAAGTCGAGCACCTCGGTGGCGCGCGCGGGCACCGGCAGCAGCGTGGTCACCGCCGCCAGGTCGTACGGCGCCCCGTCCGCTCCGTCCCCGGCCGGGCGGGCGACCTCGGTGGTGACGCCGAGGACGCCGGCCGCGTCGAGCCGGTAGACGAGGGTCAGGGCGAGCCCGCTCACCTCGTCGTCGAGGCGCAGGGTGAGCTCGCGCTCGCCGACGTCGGCCCCCGCGAGCCGGGGGCGCGGCGTGGTGCCCGTGCCGCCGCGGTGGCCCTCGTGGGCCGGGGTGCCGCTCCATCCGTCTGCCTCGGTGGGCCAGACGGTGAAGCGCCGCGGCACGTCGGGCGCGCTGTTGAGGACGGCGCCGTCCGCGGTCGCGCTCAGCGCGGCGAGGTCGTCCGCGCCGCGCTCCCCGAGGTCCGCGCCCCAGTGCAGGACGCGGGGCAGGGGGTCGCAGAGCTCCACGACGAAGCTCACTCCGGCCGCACGCAGATGGGCGATCCGCGCGGTGGTGCGGGTCAATGCAGTGTCCTCTCGAACCGTTGGGGGGTGGCGCGCCCTGCGGGTGTCAGTCGTCGCGCTGCGCGAGGAGCTTCCTCGTCTCCCGGGCGATCTGCGGGAACACGTCGTCGCCGCGGTCGTGGGCGAAGAAGGACTGGAGCAGGGGCTGGACGGTCTTCTGGATCGCCGTGCCGTTGCCGTAGGCGGGCACCGGGTAGAGGGCGCCGGACTTCTGCGCGTCGACGAAGGACGACAGGTCGACGCCCTTCTTCTTCAGCGCCGCGGCGGAGGCGTCCATGGACGCCGGGATGGACGGGAAGAACGTGCCGCTGCGGCCGGCCGCGGTCTGGCACGGCTCGGACTCCTGGTAGGAGACCCACTGCCAGGCCAGGTCCTTGTGCCGGGAGCCGGACCAGATCATGTTGCCGTTGGAGTTGCTCTCCGCCGCCCGCCTGCCGGTCGGGCCCTTGGGCTCGGGCGCGAGGCCGAAGCGGAGCTTCGGGATGCCCGGGTACTGGGTCGCGGACCAGGAGCCGTCGTCGGCGATGGCGACCTTGCCCGAGCCGAGGAGCTGGGAGCTGCTCGGCGCGTTGCCCGCCGAGGTGAACTCGCCCTCGGTGGGCGCGTACCCCTCGTCGGTGATCTTCCGCACCCAGTTCATCGTCCTGACGAACCGGGGGTCGTCGTAGCGGAAGACGGTGGGCCACTGCGGCCTGTCGCCCATGCGCCAGCCGAGGGTGGAGACCAGCGGGTTCCAGGAGGTCTGGCCGGTGAAGTCCTGCACGCCGAGGGCGCCGATCCCGTAGACCTCGACGTGCTTCCTGTCGAAGCCGCTCTGGTCGCCGCGGCGGCCGTGGGAGTCGACGGTGAGGTGGGCGATCATGGCGCCGAAGGTGCCTCCGTCGTCCGGGTTCCAGGTGAGGTCGTCGATGTCGGCCGCGGTGTAGCCGGCCTTCGTGAGCATGTCCTTGTTGTAGTAGAGGCCCGCGGTGGCCCAGTCCATCGGCAGCGCGTACAGCTTGCCGTCGGTGTAGCGGTACGAGTCGGTGCCCGTCGCGTACTGCTTCAGGTCGAGTCCCGACTTCTTCACGTACCCGTCGAGCGGCTCCAGTTGGCCGAGGGCGGCGTACTGCTGGAAGAACTGGCCGCTGTTCATGAAGGCGTCGGGCGCGGTGTCGGCGACGAAGCCGGAGAGCAGCTTGGTGAAGTAGTCGTTGACGTCGTACTGGCTGATCCTGACGGTGACGCCCGGGTGGTCCTTCTCGAAGGCGTCGGCGCACGTCTGGTAGGCGGCGGCCTGCTTGTCGTCCCAGGTCCACCAGTTGACGGTGGTGCCGCCCGCCGTGGCGGACCCGGCGCCGCAGCCGCTGACGACGGCGGCGAGCCCGGCGGCCGCGGCCGCCGCGACCAGCCTGCGTGCCCTGGTGCGCATCCTCATCGTTCCTCGTCTCCTCGTGCGGTCGCGGCGCCGAACGCGGACAGCGCGTCGGCGAGGTCCTCGTGCCCGCCCGCCTCGTGGCCGTTGAACTCCCAGGCCCTGATGGTCTTCGGGCCCGCGTAGGCGTGGTACGCGCCGAAGACGGTGGAGGGCGGGCAGACGTCGTCCGCGAGCCCGGTGGAGAAGCGGCCGGGCGCCAGGGCGCGCCGGGCGAAGCCGACCCCGTCGAAGTGGGCGAGCGTCTCGAACACCGCGTCGGCCGAGGACCTGCGGGCCCCGAGGTAGCCGGTGATCTCGCGGTAGGGGCCGGTGCCCGTGACGCGCAGGGCGCGGCGCACGTCGGTGAGGAGCGGGGCCTGGAAGAACCCGGCGGCGAGGCCGGGCACGAGGCCGGCCACCGCGAGAGCGATGCCGCCGCCCTGGCTGTTGCCCCACACGGCGACGCGCCGGGCGTCGACGCACTCCAGACCGCGGACCGCGTCCACCGCGCGTACGGCGTCGGTGAAGACCCTGCGGTAGTAGTACGTCTCCTTGTCCTCGATGCCCCGGGTGGCGAAGCCGGGGTGCGCGGGGGCGCTGCCGACGGGGTCGCCGGTGGCGCCGCCCGCGTGGGCCCCGCCCTGGCCGCGCGCGTCCATGATCAGGTGTGCGTAGCCCGCGGACGCCCAGACGAGGTCGTCGTAGGGGCCGCCGCGACCGCTGCCGTAGCCGTGGTACTGGACGACGGCGGGCAGCGGCGCGTCGCCGCGGTCCCTGGGCAGGCGCAGCCAGCCCCGCACGGGGTGGCCGCCGAAGCCGGGGAACTCGGCGTCGTAGACGTCGACGGTGCGCAGCGCGGTGGGGACGGGGGTGAGGACGGCGCCGTCGCCGGCCGCGCGTGCCCCGGCGAGCGTGCCGTGCCAGAACGCGTCGAACCCGGGCGGGTCCTGGTGGCCGCTGCGGTACTCCCACAGCGCGGGGAGGTCCAGATCGCTCAGCATGCGGGCCTCAGCTCGCCGTCGAGGGTGACGGCGGCGCCCGCGGCCACGGTGACCTCGGTCTCGGCCGAGCCGTGCACGACGGGTACGGGCTCCGCGCCGTCGCCGCCGACCCGCCGGAGCGTGACGGCGGTCAGGGCACCGTCGCGCCAGGCGAGGTCGACGGCGAGGCCGCCACGGCACCGCAGGCCCGTGGCGCTGCCCTCGCCCCAGCCCGCGGGCAGGGCGGGGAGCAGTCTGATCCGGCCGCCGTGGCTCTGCACGACGAGTTCGGCGAGGCCGGCGGGGAGGCCGAAGTTGCCGTCCATCTGGAACGGCGGGTGGGTGGAGAGGAGGTTCGGCAGCAGGCCGCCCCAGACAGAGCCGTCGACGGGCGCGTGCGTGCCCGTGTCGTGGTCCAGCGGGCGTACGGCCTCGGCGAACAGCGCGCGTGCGGTGTCGCCGTCGCCGAGGCGGGCGCGCAGCGCGATCTTCCACGCCCATGACCAGCCCATGGCGCCAGGCCCCCGGCGCTCAAGCAGCCGCAGGGCCGCCGCCGCGAGTTCCGGGGTGGTGTCGGGGGTGATCTGGTCGAGCGGGTAGACGGCGGCCATCGGCGACAGGTGCCGGTGCCGGGGGTCCTCCTCCGGCAGGTCGTCGGCCCACTCCCTGAGGTGGCCGGCCGCCGTGGCGCCGGGGGTGCGCAGGCGGGGCAGGGCCGCCTCGATCTCGGCGCACAGCGGATCGTCGCCCGCGCCGGTGATCCGGGCGGCGGCCAGCGCCCTGGTGAGGGTGGCGCGGACGAGGGCGGTGTCGATGGCGGCGGACCGGGTGAGCGCCTCGGGCCTGCCCCGCGGGGAGAGGAAGTGGTTCTCCGGCGAGGTGGAGGGGAGCGTGTCGAGGAGGCCGTCGTCGCCCTCGACGAGCCAGTCGAGGCAGAAGGCCGCCTGCCCGCGCAGCACGGGCCAGGCCCGCTCGCGCAGGAAGGCGGTGTCGCGGGTGAAGTCGTAGTGGTCCCACAGGTGCTGGGCGAGCCAGGCGCCGCCCATCATCCACAGCGCCCACGACGGGTCGCCGTGGCCCATGCCGACGGGCAGGGCCCAGCCCCACATGTCCGTGTTGTGGTGGGCGACCCAGCCCCGGGTGCCGTACAGGGAGCGGGCGGCCTCCGCGCCGGTCGCGGCGAGCCGGTCGAGCAGCCGGAACAGCGGTTCGTGGCACTCGCCGAGGCCGGTCGGCTCGGCGGGCCAGTAGTTCATCTCGGTGTTGATGTTGAGGGTGTAGTTGGAGGACCAGGCGGGGCGCAGCTCCGCGTTCCACATGCCCTGGAGGTTCGCGGGCGGGCCGCCGCCCGGACGGGAGCAGGACGCCAGCAGGTAGCGGCCGAGCTGGAACATCACCGTCGCGGTGAGGTGTTCGTCCGCGCCGGAGAGGAGGTCGCGGGCGACGTCGTGGGTGCCTGCGCGGCGGGTGCCGAAGGTCAGGCGCGCGGCGGCGAGGAGGGGCCGCAGGTCGTCTCGGTGGGCGCGCAGGAGGGCCTCGGGGCCCTGGGTGAGGGCGCGGTGCGCGGTGGCCGCGGCCCTGGCGCGGTGCTCGGCGCGGGCGGCGGGGGCCCTGCCGTGCCACACGTCGGCGGCGGCCGAGGAGGACGAGACGGTGACGAGCAGCCGGGTCATGCCGGAGACCGACCAGGTGCCGTCGGCGACGGTCACCCGGCCGTCGGTGTCGACGCGCACGGCGAGCACGGCGTACGGGTCGTAGCCGCCCGCGCGGGTCGCGGCGTCGGCGGCGGCCTCGTCCCCCGGGTGCTCGGCGTAGCGCAGCGGCTCGGCGACGCCCTGTTCGTGCAGGGGCGCGCCGTCGACGGGCAGGGCGGCCGCCAGTGTGAGGCCCTCGGGCGACGCGGTGCGGCGCAGGGCGCGCAGCGGGGTCGTCAGGGCGAGGGTGGCGGCGAGGGTGCCGCCGGTGACCGCGAGGTCGAGGCAGAGCGCCTCGGCGGGGCGGCTCGCCCAGGTCCTGCGGCGCACGGTCAGCGGCCCCTCGGTGGCCGACTCCTCGACCACGCCGTCGTCGAGGCCGAGGGTGCGTCCGCCGTAGCGCGCCGCCGCGGTCAGGCCGAGGCCGAGGGTGAGGTCGGCGAACGGCAGGTACTCCTGGCTGTAGCGGCCCTCGAAGGCCATCAGAAGGGACTCCGCGCCGCGGTGGTCGCCCGCGCGCAGCGCGTCGCGCGCCGCGGCGAGCCTGCCGGGGCCCGCGCCCGCGGCCCGTACGGCGGCGAGGCCCTCGGCGGGGGTGGCGGGGGTGCCGGACCACAGCGTCGAGTCGTTGATCTGGACACGCGCGGACGTGGTGCCCCCGAAGACCATGGCACCGAGGCGGCCGTTGCCGACCGGTGCGGCCTCGTGCCATGCGGCGGCCGGCCTCGGCCAGTGCAGTCGCAGGTCGTCGTTCATGGGTGGCGGTTCCTGGTTTTCTACTTGATGCCGGTGAAGCCGATGGAGTTGACGATGCGTCGGCCGAAGACCATGAAGAGGACGAGCATCGGCAGGGCGGCGATCATGGTGGCGGCCATCAGGCCCGCCCAGTCGGGTGCGGCCTGCGGCGAGGACTGCTTGAACACGCCGAGCGCGAGGGTGAGGGGCCGCGCGTGCTCGTCGTTGGTGACGAGCAGCGGCCAGAAGTAGTCGTTCCAGGTGTTGATGAACGTCAGCAGGGAGAGCGTCGCGAGGGGCGCGGACGTCATCGGCAGGGTGATGGTGAAGAAGATCCGCATCCGGCTCGCGCCGTCCACCACGGCGGCCTCCTCGACCTCGGTGCTGAGTCCGAGCATGAACTGGCGCAGGAAGAAGATGTCGAAGGCGGAGAAGAAGGCCCCGGGCAGGATCAGGCCGGTGAACGAGTTCAGCTGGTGGATGTCGCGGATGAAGATGAAGTTGGGCAGCAGGGTGAGGATCGCGGGGACCATCAGCGCGCCGAGGAGGACGTTGAACACGGCGCCCCGGCCGCGCCAGCGCAGCCGGGAGAAGGCGTACGCGGCCATCGCCGAACAGAACACCACGAGGGCGGTCTGCACCGTCGCGTACACGATCGAGTTCCGCAGGTACAGGGCGGTGTCGAGCGAGGCGCCCGAGCCGCCCTGGGCCTGGGCCTCGGCGCGTGAGGCGAGGCCCAGGGCGCGTTCGAAGGCGCCCCAGGTGAAGTCGACGGGCAGGAAGGACGACGGGGCGGTGGGCAGCGCCACGTTGTTGGACAGCGCGGTCCGCAGGATCCAGTAGAAGGGGAAGACCGTCACGACCAGCACGACGGCGACGAAGACCCAGGCGGCGAGCCTGCCGGGCGAGAAGGGGCGGCGCTTGCCCGGCGGGGCCCCGCGTCCGCCGGTGCCCTCGGTGGTGCGGGTCCCGCCCGACGTGAGCATGGACATGGACGGGCTCCTCTAGTTCAGGTCGGTCTCGCCCGCGCGTGCGAGGCGCATCTGCGTGAAGGTGATGGCGATGAGGAGGACGAACAGGGCGAGCGACATGGTCGAGGCGTAGCCGAAGTCGAGTTCGCCGAAGCCCTTCTCGTAGATGTACATCTGGAGCACGTTGGAGGCGTTCGCCGGGCCTCCCTGGGTGGTGACCGACACGATGTCGAAGACCTGGAACGAGCCGATGACGGTGAGGATGACGACCATCACCAGGATCGGCCGCAGCAGCGGGACGGTCAGGCGGCGGAACATCTGGAACTCGCTCGCGCCGTCGAGCCGCCCCGCCTCGTAGACGGACGGCGGGATGGTCTGGAGCCCGGCGAAGATCAGGACGGCGTTGTAGCCCATCGACTTCCACACGCTCACCGCGGCGAGCGAGGGGACGGCCCAGCTGCTGTCGCTGAAGAACAGCAGGTGGACCCCGGTGATCTTCTCCAGCAGCTGGCTGACGATGCCGAGTTGCGGGTCGAGCATCCACTGCCACACCAGGGCGGCGACCACCCCGGAGATCAGGAACGGCAGGATGATCAGGCCCCTGATCACGGTGGAGCGGGTGAGCCGGTGCAGGACGACCGCGGTCACCAGCGAAAGGAGCACGCCGATGACGACGGAGAGCGCCACGAAGTACACGGTGACGAGCAGCGAGTGCCAGAACACCGCGTCGCCGGCCAACTCGCGCCAGTTGGCCAGGCCGACCCACCGGGGCGCGGTGAGGATGTGGAAGGACGTGAAGCTGTAGTAGATCCCGCGGACGGTGGGGTAGGCGAAGAAGACGAGGAACCCGGCGACCGCGGGCGTGATCAGCAGCCACGCGAGTCTCCCGTCTCCCCTGCGGTGGGCGGCCGGCGCCGCCGCGGTGCGCGGCGGACGGCGGCCGCCCGAGCGGCGCCCCGGCGCAGCGGGGTGTTCGTTGACGATCTGCGCCACGGCGCACTCCTCGGCACTCGGACGGTTGGTGGGACGGGCCGCGCTGCGGCTACTGGACGGTGATCTGGTCGATGTCGGCGACGCTGTCGCCCGGGTTGCCGAAGGCGATGGTGTTGTCGCCCGCCGTCAGCTCCATCGGGACGGTGACGCTCTGGGTGTGGTCCCAGTCGTTGTCGCCGGTACCGGAGAACGGCAGCTGGAGGATGTGCCCGTTGACGGTGACGACGCCCTGGCGGCTGGTGTCGCCGTCTGCGTAGGCGACGGTGACCAGGTAGGTGCCGTCGCGGTCCGCGGTGACGTGGTCGAAGGTGACGGTGGCGGCGCCGCCGATGTTGCCCGCCTTCTTGCCGCCGGCGCACCCGGCGCAGCCGGACGCGGTGGCGCCGCCCGCGAGCACGGCGTCCTCGCCCTGGTAGGTGACGGGGCCGCCGGGGCCCGCTGTGGTGACCGGCACGGCGGTGCTCGCCGCGGAGCTCCTGCCGCGGGAGTCCACCGCGGTGACGGTGTAGCGGTGTGCTGACGCGGGGGCGAGCCCGGAGACGGTGGCCGAGGTGGTGGCGGCGCCGGTGGCGGCGACCTTCCTGCCGTGGTCGCGGAGGTCGTAGCGGGCGATCGTCGCGCCCTTCGCCGGGACGGCGGGGTCCCAGGCCAGGGAGACGGAGGTGGCGGTGGCGGAGGTGCCGTGGGCGCCGGTCGGGACGGTGGGGGCCGCGGTACCGCGCGGGGTGACGGTCAGCAGGCGGGAGCCGTGGGCGGGCAGGGCCGCGCCGAATGCGCCCTTCGCCGCGCCGAGGTCGCGGTGGCTCCACACGTCCTTGACGTCGGCGGTGCCGTCGAAGCCGAGGTCGCGCCAGTGCGCGGTGGCGGGCGCGGCGGAGGAGCCGAGGTTGAACAGGGCGACGGTGTAGCTGCCGTCGGCGTTGCGCGCGTACCAGGTCTGCTGCTCGGACGACTGGCTGACGGGCTTGGCCGGACGCCCGGCCTGGTCGATGGCGATGACGTCGTCGTTGGTGAGGAGCTTCTTGCCGAAGCTGTCGAGTCTGGTGAGGTCGTCGCCGAGGTAGAGCGGCGCGGCCTCGACGGCCCACAGGGTCAGGTAGCTCTGCCGCTCGTCCTCGGTGAGGCCGTCCATCGCACCGCTGCCGACGTCGACGGAGTCGAGGTTGTTCCAGTGGCCGGGCCCCGCGTCGGGTATCCACTGCACGACGTCGCGCCAGCGCTGCTTCACCGAGGCGTCCCAGGTGACGAGGGTGTCGCAGTAGCACTCGACGTCGGTGTCGATGCGCCAGCCGTTGCTGTTCTTCTTCCAGTCGTCGGCGTAGGCGTGGCTGAGGGCCCAGGAGAGGGTGAACTCGACGGGCCTGCCGGTGTCGTCGAGCGCGGTCCGCCAGGCCGCGGCGTCGGCGCGGTTGTCGTACTGGTCGCCGCCCTTGAAGGAGCCGGGGCCCACACCGTCGAGCTTGAGGAAGTCGACGCCCCAGCTCGCGTAGAGGTCCGCGACGGAGTCCGTGTACTTCTGCGCGCAGGGCCGGGAGTAGTCGATCTTGTAGGCGCTGTCCCAGCCGTTGGTGGTGCGCAGGTCGGGGTAGACGATGTCGCCTGTGGTGCAGCCGGGCGCCCCGTGGACGGGCGTGGTGCCGTCGCCGTACGCCTCGGGGTCGAGGCCGACCGCCTGGTAGATGCCTGCCTTGAGGCCGAGGGCGTGGAGTCTCGCGTCGACGTAGGCGATGCCGTGGGGGAAGCGCTTGGCGTCGGGGACGGGGCGACCGTAGCGGTCGAAGCTGGTGGACCAGCCCGCGTCGATGTTGACGTGGTCGTAGCCGTGCTTCTTGAAGGTCGCGGCGAGCACCTTGGCCTGCTGGAGGACATGGGCCTCGGTGAGGTAGCTCGCCGCCCCGTCGGGGTTGACGCCCGGGTAGTTGGTGGACTCCAGGCTCCAGCTGCTCCAGCCCATGTAGGGCTTCTGGGCGAGCGGGGCCCGGTGGCCTGCCTGGTCCGGCGCCCGGTGTGCGGCCGCCGCCTGCGGGGTGGCGGCGGGGGTCGCGGCGGCCGGCGCGGCGAGTCCCGCCGTCGCGAGTGCCAGGGCCGCGAGGGTGCCGAGCGCGGCCACCCAGCCCCTCCCCGCCCGGCCCGGGGCCGGCGCGGCGCGCGGGGCGTCCGCGGGTCTCCCCTCCTGTGCCTGTGCGGGTGTCGCTCTGTACGGCCCTCTGAGCGCCATGGTCTGCTCCGTCCCGCCGCTGCGCTGCGGCTGGTCATGGGCGGTGTCCCGGTAGAAGGAGGATCGGACGTGTGCGGGTCCCGCTCGGCTCTGCCGGCCCACACGCCCGGGGCTCGCCCCTGAGGGGGACGAGGTGCCGCGACTGTAGACAGTGTTTCCTTCCGTGGTCAATATATTGTTCCGGCGGTTTTTCCGGGAGATCCGGGAGGACCGCGCGCATGACCGAGAAACTTCGAAGCGACCGCCTGGGCAGATCTCTGTCCCATTGACTTCCGACAGAAGGTAATGTGCGGCTGTGAGTCTCTCCAGCCAGCCCCCCGCCGCCGCCCTGGTGTTCCAGACCCTCCTGACGCAGGGCCCGCTCACCCGGGCCGAACTCGGCCGGCGCACGGGCCTGTCGTCCGGCGCCGTCACCAAGGTGTCCACGCCGCTGCTCGCGGACGGCTGGATCACCGAGATGGGGCAGCCCGCGGGGGAACGGCAGCCCGGCAGGCCGGCCACTCTCGTCGCAGTGCGGCCGGAGCGCGCCAGATTCATCGGGGTCAAGGTCACGGCGGACGAGCTGATCGGGGTGGCCGCCGACCTGACGGCCACCCCGCTCGCCACCCGCAGGACCCCCCTCGGCTCACGCGACGTGGGCACGGTGGTGCGCGCCATCGCGCGGCTCGTCGCGCGGCTCGCGGACGGCGGGGGCGGTCCCGCGGTGCACAGTGTCGGCGTGACCATCTCCGGCGACGTGGACGGGCACACCGGAGTGGTGCGCTACTCGCCGTTCCTCGACTGGCGCGGTGTGCGCCTCGCGGACCTCGTGGAGCGCGCCACGGGCGTCCCCACCGTCATCGACAACGACGTGCGGGCGCTCACGGTCGCCGAGCAGTGGTTCGGTTCCGGCGCGGGACTCTCCTCGTTCGCGCTGGTCACGGTGGGCGCGGGGATCGGCTGCGGCATTTCGGTCGGCGGTCGCCTGGTGTCGGGGGCGCACGGGGTGTCCGGCGAGATCGGCCATCTGCCGGTGGGCGGCGCGCTGGGCTCCGCCCAGGTGTGCACCTGCGGCAACACCGGCTGTGTCGAGGCGATCGCGTCCACCCAGGCCATCGTGGACCAGGCGCGCGAGGAGACCGGCGATCCCGGTCTGACGCTGGCCGAGGCCGTACGGCTCGCCCACAGCGGCGACGAGGCGGCGCGCGCGGTCTTCACCAGGGCGGGCCGCGCGCTGGGGCTCGCGATCGCGTCGGTGGCCAATCTGATCGGACCCGAGCGGATCATCATCTCCGGTGAGGGCGTCGCGTCGTACGACCTGTTCGCCGACCAGATCCGCAGGTCGTTCACGGCACAGGCGTTCGGCACGGCCGCGGAGTGCGACCTCGTGGTGCGGCCGCTGCCGTTCGAGGCGTGGGCGCGCGGCGGCGCGGCGGTCGCGGCCCAGCGGCTGTTCGCGCCGGCGGGGGCGGGGCCGCAGTCCGCGTCCTGAGCGCCGGGGCGGGGCGGTGCGCCCTGCCCCGGCCGGGGAGCGATCGCATAGGGTCGCCGGTGACATGAACACCAATCACGCATCCGCGGCGCCTTCAGGGCCGCCGGGGTCGCTCGGCCCCAAGGCCGGCAAGGAGACGGTGCGGCGGCACAACCTGAGCCTGGTCCTGCGCGCCGTGCGGGACGAGGGCGAGGCGACCCGCGCGGGGGTCGCTGCGCGGGTGGGGCTGACGAGGGCGGCCGTGTCCTCCCTGGTGGAGCAGTTGATCGACAGCGGGTTCCTGAGCGAGTCCGGCAAGACGTTCAGCGGGCAGGCGGGGCGTCCTGGCACGGTGCTGAAGGTGACCCGCACGGGCCCCGCGGGCATCGGCGTCGAGATCAACATCGACTACGTCTCGGTGTGCGTGGTGGACCTGTCGGGCACCGACCGGGTACGGCTGACCGAGCACATCGACAACCGGGGCGCGCGGCCCGCGGAGGTCCTGGCGCGCGGCGCGCGCATCGCGGCCCGCACCCTGGAGTCGGCCGCCGAGCAGGGGCTGCTGCCGGTCGGAGTCGAACTCGCCCTGCCGGGACTCGTGTCGGGCGGCGCGGTGCGGCAGGCACCGAACCTCGGGTGGAACAGGGTGCCCGCGCAGGAGCACTTCGCCCGCGCGCTGGCCCCGCTGCGGCCCGGCGGCGCGGAGTTGCCGGTCAGCTCGGAGAACGAGGCGAATCTGGCGGCGCTGGCCGAGCTGTGGTTCGGCGGCCTCGGTCCGCTGCGGTCGTTCCTCTACCTCACCGGCGAGATCGGGGTGGGCGGCGCGCTGGTCGTGGACGGTGAACTCCTGCGCGGCGCGCACGGGTTCGCGGGCGAGATCGGCCATGTGGTGGTCGACTCCGAGGGCCCGCTGTGCCGGTGCGGCTCGCGCGGCTGCCTCGAACAGTACGCGGGGCAGTCGGCGCTGCTGCGCGCCGCGGGCATCGACGAGGACGCGGGCGTGGCGGGCGTGGCGGAGCTGGAGCGCCGCGCCCGCGGCGGCGACACCGCGGCGGTGGCGGCCGTGGAGCGCGCGGGGACGATGCTGGGGCGCGTGCTGTCGGGCGCGGTGAACCTCTTCGACCCGGACGCGGTCGTCCTCGGCGGCATCTACCGGGCGCTGATGCCCTGGCTCTCCCCCGCGGCCGACCACGAGCTCACCGCGCGGGTGGTCTCCGGGCTGTGGCCGCGCGGCAGCGGGCGGCTGCGCGCGTCCTCCGCCGCGGGCGACGCGGCGCGGGGCGCCGCGGCCCTCGTGGTGCGCGCGGTCCTCGCCGACCCGCTGGCGTACGTGCCGCGCCCGGCGTGAGGCGCCGGCGGCACACGGGGGCGCGCCGCTGCCCCGGGGCAGCGGCGCGCCGGTCACCGCGCGCGGGTCAGCGGACGCCGAGCAGGTGGTCCATGGCGAGCTGGTCGAGGCGCTCGAACGCCATGCCGCGCTCGGCGGCGGCCGCCGCGTCGAACTCCTCGTACGCGCCGCGGTCGGCGAGCAGCCCGGCGAGGCCGTCCTCGGCGGTGGGCAGCGCGAGCTGGTCGAGCCGGGAGGCCCGCAGCGCCTCCTGGACCTCGGGGTCGGCGCGGAACGCAGCCGCGTGCTCCTTGAGGATGAGGTAGTTGCGCATGCAGCCGGCGGCCGACGCCCACACACCGTCGAAGTCCTCGGTGCGCGGGGGCTTGAAGTCGAAGTGGCGGCAGCCGTCCCAGCCCGCGGACTCCAGCAGGTCCACCAGCCAGAAGGCGGCGCGCACGTCGCCCGCGCCGAAGCGCAGGTCCTGGTCGTACTTGATGCCGCTCTGGCCGTTGAGGTCGATGTGGTAGAGCTTGCCTGCCCACAGCGCCTGGGCGATGGAGTGCGGGAAGTTGAGCCCGGCCATCTGCTCGTGGCCGACCTCCGGGTTCACGCCGAACAGCTCGGGGCGCTCCAGGCGCTCGATGAAGGCGAGCGCGTGCCCGACGGTGGGCAGCAGGATGTCGCCGCGCGGCTCGTTGGGCTTGGGTTCGATCGCGAAGCGCAGGTCGTAGCCCTGCTCCGTGACGTAGTCGGCGAGGAGGTCGAAGGCCTCCTTCATCCGGTCCAGCGCCAGGCGCACGTCCTTGGCGCCGCCCGACTCGGCGCCCTCGCGCCCGCCCCAGGCCACATAGGTCTGCGCGCCGAGCTCCGCGGCGAGGTCGATGTTGCGGATGACCTTGCGCAGCGCGAAGCGGCGCACGTCGCGGTCGTTGGCGGTGAAGCCGCCGTCCTTGAAGACGGGGTGGGTGAAGAGGTTGGTGGTGGCCATCTCCACCACGACGCCCGTCGCGTCGAGCGCCTGCCGGAAGTTCTTGAGGTGCGCCTCACGCTCGCTGTCCGAGGCCCCGAACGGGATGACGTCGTCGTCGTGGAAGGTGACCGCGTACGCGCCGAGGTCGGAGAGCCGCCGCACCGACTCGGCGGGGTCGAGGACGGGCCGGGTGGCGTCGCCGAAGGGGTCCCTGCCCTGCCAGCCGACGGTCCACAGGCCGAAGCTGAACTTGTCCTCGCGCGTGGGGGTGAAGCGTTCCGTCATCGCGTTGGCCGCCTTCGCTGCCTCAAAGGTCCGTCCGAACCTTTTTGTTTTCTGACATGACTAATATGGCACGGGCCTTCGGGGCGGCAACAGCCCCCTCCCGGCAGGGAACGCGGGAAGGAGCGGGCGGACGCCCGGGAGGGGATCGCGCTCCTCCGCGGCCGTGACGCGGCGGCCTCGGCTCGCGTAATTTGTTCCCGCTCGTTCACAACCGCGTTTCACCACGGCGCCGGCCGCCGTGGCCCGGAGAAGAGGACCCCATGTCGCGAAGCCCCCTCGTGATCGGCGTGGACAGTTCCACCCAGTCCACGAAGGCCGCCGTCACCGACGCCGTCACCGGCAAGCTGCTCGCCGTGGGGCGCGCGCAGCACCGGGTGAGCGGGGAGGCCGGCGCCCGGGAGACGGACCCCGAGGTGTGGTGGCGGGCACTGCGCGAGGCGGTCGCCGCCGGCCTCGCCGAGGCCGGGGCCGACCCCGCCGCCGTGACCGGGATAGCCGTCGCGGGCCAGCAGCACGGCCTGGTGGTGCTGGACGGCGCGGGCCGGCCGCTGCGCCCCGCCATGCTGTGGAACGACACCCGCTCCGCGCCGCAGGCCGCCGCCCTCACCGAGGCGCTCGGCGGCCCGCAGGCGTGGGCCGAGCGCACCGGGTCCGTGCCGGTCGCCTCCATCACCGCGACGAAGTGGCAGTGGCTGCGCGAGCACGAGCCCGCCGTCGCGGAGGCCGCCGCGGCGGTGCGGCTGCCGCACGACTTCCTGACCGAGCGGCTCTCCGGTACGGCGGTCACCGACCCGGGCGACGCCTCGGGCACCGGCTGGTACGCGACCGCGACCGGCGCGTACGACCCCGAACTGCTCGCGCTCGTCGGCCTCGACACCGACCTGCTGCCCGCCGTGGCGCCCACCGGCGGCACCAGGGCCGGCGCGCTGACCGCCGCGGCGGCCGAGGCGCTCGGCCTGCCCGCGGGGATCGCCGTGGCCGCCGGCACCGGCGACAACATGAGCGCGGCGGTGGGGCTCGGGCTCGGCGGCGAGGGCCTCCTCGACCATCCGGTGCTGAGCCTCGGCACCTCGGGCACGGTCTTCGCGGCGACCAGGACCCGGCCGCGCTCGGCCGCGCTCAACGGCTTCGCCGCCGCCGACGGCACATACCTGCCGCTCGGCTGCACCCTCAACTGCACGCAGGCCGTCGACAAGGTGGCGGAGCTGCTCGGACTCGGCAGGGAGGACGCGGAGCCGGGGGGCGAGGCCGTGCTCCTGCCGTACCTGGACGGCGAGCGCACCCCCGACCTGCCGACCGCCGCCGGGTTGCTGACCGGGCTGCGCCACGACACCACGGCACGGCAGCTGCTCGGCGCCGCCTACGAGGGCGCGGCCTTCACGGTGCTGCGCGCGCTCGACGAGGTGCTGCGCGCCTGCGGTCTCGACCCCGACGAGCCCGGTGCCGCCGGCCGTCCGCTGCGGCTGATCGGCGGCGGCGCGCGGGGCCGCGCCTGGACGTCGACGGTGCTGCGCCTCTCGGGCCGTCCGGTGATCGTCCCGGCCAGCGGTGAACTGGTGGCGCTCGGCGCCGCGGCGCTCGCGGCGGCCGCGGCGGGCGGCGGCGACCCGGTGGCCGTGGCCACCGAGTGGGGCACGGGCGAGGGCCCCGAGCTCGACCCGGTCGCGCGGGACACGCGGGCGTGGCAGCGCATCGCCTCCGTGCTTGAGCGGTCGGCGCCGAGCCTCCTTTCGTGACCCGCCGGTGGGGCGCGGGGCGGGACTCAGCCCGTGCTCAGCCCCGCCGCCGCCGCGGACAGGGCCGCGAGCACGGGGGCGATCAGGGGATGGCCCGCCGCTCCCCTGCGGACCGCGGCGAAGACCCTGCGGGTCGCCAGGGGCCCGGCCACCGGGCGTACGACCGTGCCCTTGAGCTCCATGCCGTGCAGCGCGGAGCGCGGGACGAGCGCGACCCCCGCGCCCGCGCCGGTCAGCGCGGCCACGGCGCGGAAGTCGTCGGAGAAGTGCACCGGCACGTGCTCGAACCCGGCCTGCTCGCAGGCGAGCCTGGTCACCTCGTGGCAGGGGTTGCCCGGGTGCTGGCCGATCCAGTCGTCGTCCGCGAGGGCGGCGAGCTGCACGTCCGTGCGGGCGGCCAGCGGGTGGTCGTCGGGGAGGACCGCGTCGAACGGCTCGGCGTACAGCGGCACCCGCGAGAGCCGTACGTCGTCCTCCTTCGGCGCGCCCCGGTACTCGACGGCCACCGCCACGTCCGCCGCGCCGTCCAGGACCATGGGCAGGCTCTCGTCGCCCTCCGCGTCGCGCACCCGCACCCGGATGCCCGGGTGTGCGGCGGACAGCGAGCGCACGGCGGGCGCGAGCACCTCGGCGATGCCGGTGGCGAAGGACGCCACGGTGACCTCGCCCGCGGTCCCGCCCTCGTACGCCGCGAGCTCGGCCTCGGCGCGCTCCAGCTGCGCGAGCACCGCGTGGGCGTGGGTCAGCAGGATCTCGCCCGCGGCCGTGAGCCGCACGCCGCGCCCGCTGCGCACCAGCAGCGCGTGCCCGGTCTCCTGTTCGAGCGCGGCCAGCTGCTGGGAGACCGCGGAGGGCGTGAGGTACAGCGCGGCGGCCGCGGCGGTCACCGTACGGTGGTCCGCCACGGCCCGCAGGACGCGCAGGCGCTTCGGGTCGATCACCCGTCCATTTTGTCAGGCATGGGCGGACAGCGGCCCGAGCGGGGCGCGGGTCAGCCGTGCAGGGCGGCCCGCGCGGCGGTGAAGGCGGTGACCGCGCGCTCGATGTCCTCGGCGGAGTGCGCCGCGGACAGCTGGACCCGGATGCGGGCCTTGTCCATCGGCACCACGGGGTACGAGAAGCCGATCACGTACACGCCGCGCTCCAGGAGCAGTTCGGCCATCCGGCCCGCCTCGCCCGCGTCCCCGATCATCACCGGGGTGATGGGGTGGTCGCCGGGCAGCACGTCGAAGCCCTCCTTTGCCATGCGGCGGCGAAAGAGCGCCGTGTTCGCCTTCAGCCGTTCGCGCAGCTCGCCCGCGCTCTCCAGCAGATCGAGGACCTTCAGGGAGGCGGCGGCGATCGCCGGGGCGAGCGAGTTGGAGAACAGGTACGGGCGGGAGCGCTGGCGCAGCAGCGCGACGATCTCCGCGCGCGCGGCGACATAGCCGCCGGAGGCGCCGCCCAGCGCCTTGCCGAGGGTGCCGGTGATGATGTCGACGCGGTCCATGACCCCGTGCAGCTCCGGGGTGCCGCGCCCGCCGTCGCCGACGAAGCCGACGGCGTGCGAGTCGTCGACCATGACCATCGCGTCGTAGCGCTCGGCGAGGTCGCAGATCTCCGGCAGCGGGGCGACGTAGCCGTCCATCGAGAAGACGCCGTCGGTGACGACGAGGCGGCGGCGCGCGTCGCCCGCCTCCTTGAGGCGCTGTTCGAGTTCGGCCATGTCCCGGTTGGCGTACCGGTAGCGGCGGGCCTTCGACAGCCGGATGCCGTCGATGATGCTGGCGTGGTTGAGCGCGTCGGAGATGACGGCGTCCTGCGCGTCGAGCAGGGTCTCGAAGACGCCGCCGTTGGCGTCGAAGCAGGACGAGTAGAGGATCGTGTCCTCCTGGCCGAGGAACGCGCTCAGCCGCGCCTCCAGCTCCTTGTGGATCTCCTGGGTGCCGCAGATGAAGCGCACGGACGCCATGCCGTAGCCCCACCGGTCCAGGGCGTCCTTGGCGGCGGCGAGCACCTCGGGGTGGTCGGCGAGGCCGAGGTAGTTGTTGGCGCAGAAGTTGAGGACCTCGGCGGCCGAGCCGTCGGCCCCGACCCCGACCGAGGCGCTCTGCGGGGTGGTGATCACCCGCTCGGGCTTGAAGAGTCCCGCCTCGCGGATCTCGTCGAGGGTGGCACGCAGGTCGTCCCGTACAGACGCGAACATGTGATGAGCTCCCGGATCGGTGGGCGTGTTCAGTTGTCCCAGTTGAGGATGATCTTGCCGCTGCGCGCGGTGGCCGCCTCGTCGAACGCGGCGTCGAAGTCCTCGTACCCGTAGCTGCCGGTGATGACCGGGGTGAGGTCGAGGCCGCCCTCGATGAGCACCTGCATGCCGTACCAGGTCTCGAACATCTCGCGGCCGTAGATGCCCTTGATCGTGATCATGTGCTGCACGACCTTCGCCCAGTCGACGGCGAACTCCGCCGCGGGCAGCCCGAGCATCGCGATCCGCCCGCCGTGCGTCATGTTGTCGAGCATGTCCCGCACGGCCTCGGGGCGTCCTGACATCTCCAGGCCGATGTCGAAGCCCTCCTTGAGGCCGAGCTGCTCCTGCGCGTCCGCGATCGTGTGGCGGGAGACGTCGAGGGCGAGTGTGACGCCGACTTTGCGGGCGAGCGCGAGGCGCTCGGGGCTGACGTCGGTGATGACGACGTTGCGCGCCCCGGCGTGCCTGACCACGGCGGCGGCCATGATGCCGATCGGGCCCGCGCCGGTGATCAGCACGTCCTCGTTGAGGGAGGGGAAGGTGAGCGCGGTGTGCACGGCGTTGCCGAACGGGTCGAAGATCGCGGCCACGTCCAGGTCGACCCGGGTGCGGTGCACCCAGACGTTGGCGGCGGGCAGCACCACGTACTCGGCGAAGGCGCCGTCGCGGCCGACGCCGAGGCCGACGGTGTTGCGGCACAGGTGGCGGCGGCCCGCCAGACAGTTGCGGCACGTGCCGCAGACCAGGTGGCCCTCGCCGCTGACGAGGTCCCCCACGGCGGCCTCGGACACGTCGGCGCCGACCGCCGCGACCTCGCCGACGAACTCGTGGCCGATGACCAGCGGTGTGCGGATCGCGCCCCGCGCCCAGCCGTCCCACGACCTGATGTGCAGGTCCGTGCCGCAGATGCCGGTGCGCAGGACCCGGATCAGCACGTCGCCGGGGCCGTACTCGGGCTCCGGGACGTCCATGAGCCACAGCCCTGGTGCGGCGTGCTGCTTGACGAGTGCCTTCATCGGCGTGGCTCCCGGCGGGTGGTGGGGCGGACGGTGATCGTGTTCCGCGACCAATCTCGCCGCAGGGGGCCGCCGCCGTCCATCGAGGATTTCTTAACCGGGCCCACAGGGGAGCTTCACACGTGCCCCGCACGGCGCCTCGGCCGCTGGGAGGGGACGGCGGGCAGGCTCCCTGCCCGTCCGCTCCCCGTGCCGGCTTCCGGCGCGTCGTCGCTGCTCGGCCGCCGTACCGGGTCGACGGCGCGGGTCAGCAGGACGACGCCGCGCGCGGCGAGGACCGCGCCGGCCGCGGCGGCGGCGATGCCGAGCGGACCGCCCTGCACGCGTTCGCCCAGCAGGATGATCCCGACCGCCGACGCGGCCACCGGGTTGGCGAGCGTGAGCAGCGAGAGCGGGGCGCCGAGGCCGCCGCGGTAGGACGCCTGCGCGAGCAGCAGCCCGGCACAGGCGGACACGGCGACGAGCGCGGCGACCAGCGCGATCCCCCAGGCGGGCAGGCCACCGTGCGCGGTGAGGCTGAGGGTGACGGTCTGGGTGAGCGCGGAGGCGACGCCGGAGGCGATGCCGGACGCGGTGGCGTGGCGCAGCCCGGGGCGCGCGCCCGGCAGCGAGACCACGAGCAGCGCGGCGAGCGCGGCGGCCGCCACGGCGACACCGAGGGCCTGCGGCAGCGAGAGCGCGCGGGAGGGTGCGCCGCCTGCGGCCGCCACCAGGATCGCGGCGAGGCCGACGAGCGTGTACGCGGTGCCCGTCCACTCCCCCCTGGTGACGCGGCGCCCCGCACGGTACGCGCCGAGCGGCACGGCCGCGACGAGGGTGAGCGCGCCGAGCGGCTGGACGACGGTGAGCGGCCCGTAGGTGAGCGCGGCGACGTGCAGCAGGGCCCCCATGGCGTTCAGCCCCACGGCCCACCACCAGGCGCCGCGCCGCAGCAGCGCGGGCAGCCCGCCGGGCCGTGCGGCGCCCCGGGCGGCGAGGCGCTCCTGGGCGACGGCGGCCACCGCGTAGGCGACGGCGGAGATGAGCGAGAGGGCCACGGCGGCCAGGGTCGCGGCGTTCACCGGCGCGCCCCGGCGGGATACGCGGGGGCGAGGTGCCCCGTCCTGCGGCCCGGCAGGTGCCCGCAGGCGGCGAGCGGCCGGCCCGTCGCCTCGGGCACCCGCAGCACGGCGAGCGCGGCGGCCAGCAGGGCCGCGGCGACCAGCGTGTCGAGCCAGTAGTGGTTGGCGGTGGAGATCACCACGAAGAGGGTGGCCAGCGGGTGCAGCAGCCACAGCCACCGCAGGCGGGACGCGCTCGCGGCGATCAGCCCGACCGCCACCATCAGCGCCCAGCCGAAGTGCAGCGAGGGCATGGCGGCGAACTGGTTCTCGACCGAGTTCGCCGCGGGGTCGGCCGCGTACACCGAGGGGCCGAAGACCCGCGCGGTGTCGATGAGCCCGGTCGCGGTGAGCATCCGGGGCGGGGCGAGCGGCAGCAGCAGGTGGAGCGCGAGGGCACCGCCGGTCACGGCGGTCAGGACGCGGCGCGACCAGACGTAGTGCCGGGGGCGCTTCCAGTACAGCCAGGCGAGGAAGAGGACCGTCGCGGGGAAGTGGACGGCCGCGTAGTAGGTGTTGGCGGCGTGGACCAGCGGGTGGCTGTGCAGCAGCAGGTGCTGGACGCCTGCCTCGCTCGGCAGGCGCAGGGAACGTTCGAGCCGCCAGACGTCCCCGGCGTGCCGGAAGGCGTCCGCCGTGCGGCCGGCCGCGAGCTGCCTGCCGAGCTTGTAGACGAGGAAGAGGGCGACGACGAGGGTCAGCTCCCGGGTGAGGGGCGGCCTGCGGTCCGGCCGGGGCGCAGGGGCCGGCGCGGTCCGCGCGGCGACCGGCCGCAGCGAGCGCAGGGGGGCGGAGGAGGCGGAGGGTATTCGCGGGGAGCCGGGTCGCCGGGCGGTGAGCGGGGCGGGGCTCCGCAGGGCGGGATCAGTCCGGGCCTTCATTCACCCGACCCCTTCGCGTGTGCGGCACGGCGTGCGACGTCGTGGTGCGGTGGCGGCTCGGCACGCGCCTCGCCCTTATCGATACGCCAGTGTACCGATACGGGGCCGTATCGGTACACTGGCGTATCGATGTCGCACGTACATCCGAGCACCCGAACCCCGCTCACTCGTCACCTCCGGGACCCGGAAGGAGAGTCGATGGCGTCAACACAGCGCCGCTCCAAGATCACACCCGAGCGCGAGCGCGAGTTCTACACGGCCGCGCTCGACCTGCTCCGCGAGGGCGGATACGAGGCGCTGACCATGGAGGGCATCGCGGCCCGCACCCGGTGCGGCAAGTCGACGCTGTACCGCCAGTGGGGCACCAAGCCGCAGCTCGTGTGCGCCGCGCTGCGCGGGATGCGCGGTGTGCGGCTCGGGGAGATCGACACGGGCACGCTCGCGGGCGACCTGCGGGCGGTGGCACGGGCCACCGGCACGAAGGCGCACGCGGACACGGCCCTGACGCAGGCCCTCGCGCACGCGGCCCAGCAGAACCCCGACCTGCTTGCGGCGCTGCGCGAGAACCTGGTCGAGCCGGCGGTCGCGGAGATCGACGCGATGGTGCGCAGGGCCGTCGAGCGCGGCGAGGTCGCGCAGGACAACCCGGCCGTGGAGTTCGTGGCGGTGCAGCTGTTCGGCGTGCTGCGGGCGCGGCTGCTGCTGCGGGGCGTCCACGCGGACGAGGAGTACCTCGTGCGGTTCGTGGAGGCGTCGGTCCTGCCTGCGCTCGGCATCGCACCCGCCTCCCGGACCGCGCCCGCGCCGGCCGGCTGAGGGCCCGGCCCCCGAGACGGCGGCCCCGCGCCCACGAGCGGAGGGCAGGGGCCGCCGGGCGCCGCACCGTGGGGACGGGCGCGGCGCACCACCGGCCGGTGGGCCTCCCCCCGGAGGCCCACCGGCGCGCGTACGCCCCCGGCCCCCTGCGAGAATCGCGGGTGTCCCCCGCCCGCCGCCCGGCGGGCCACGCGGGCGTACCAGGGAGGATCCCCCATGACCGGCGCGGACGGCGCGAGCGGCGCGGACGGCGAGCGGGAGCGCGGACCCCACTTCGTCCGCTCCTTCGAACGCGGCCTCGCCGTGATCCGGGCGTTCGGCGCCGACCGCCCGGAGCTGACGCTGAGCGAGGTGGCCCGCGCCTGCGGCCTGACGCGAGCCGCCGCGCGCCGCTTCCTGCTCACGCTGGCCGACCTCGGCTATGTGCACACCGACGGCCGCGTGTTCCGGCTCAGCCCGCGGGTGCTCGAACTCGGCTACGCCTACCTGTCGAGTGTCACGCTGCCCGAGATCGCCCAGCCGCACCTGGAGCGGCTGGTGGCCGAGGTCCACGAGTCGTCCTCGCTCTGCGTGCTGGACGGCGACGACGTGGTGTACGTCGCCCGGGTGCCGGTCAGCCGGATCATGACGACGACGATCACGGTCGGCACCCGCTTCCCCGCGTACGCGACCTCGGTCGGCCGGGTGCTGATCGCGGACCTGCCCGAGGACCGCTGGGACGGCTTCGTGGACCGGGGGCGCCCGACCGCACCCACGGACCGCACCATCGTCTCCGCCGGGCAGCTGCGCGCCGAGCTCCGCGCGATCAGGGAGCAGGGCTACGCCGTCGTCGACCAGGAGCTGGAGGCCGGGCTGCGTTCGGTCGCCGCGCCGGTGCGCGACGGCGCGGGCGCGGTGGTCGCGGCCGTCAACATCCCCGTCCACGCGAGCCGGCACTCGGTCGAGTCCGTACGGACCGGCCTGCTGCCGCACCTGCTGGCCACCGTCGCCCGCGTCGAGGAGGACCTGCGGGTGGCCTCGCCGGGCCGCTGAACCCGCCGCACGGCGGGGCGGCCACATGTCGGACAGGGCTCGCGCGCCGACCACGTGCAGGGCCGGGCGCGGCCACGCCGAGGCGCGGCCACGCTGCGTGATCCGTCACGGCGCGTGGCCGGCGGGCGGACGCCGCGCAGGTCCGGGGTGTGCCGCCGATACTGAGGCCATGACCCGACATGGAGAGCTGGGCGCGGCGCTGCATCGCTGGCGTGACCGGATCGCATCCACCGGGGCCGGACTGCCGGGGGACGGCGCCGGGGGCCCCGGGATGGGGCGCGCGGAGCTGGCACGGCTGACCGGACTGTCCGTCGACCACATCACCCGTCTGGAGCAGGGCAGGGCGACCATGCCCTCGTCCCAGGTGCTGGCGTCGCTCGCGCGGGCGCTCGACCTCGACGACGCGGAGCGGCGCCATCTGTTCCTGCTGGCCGGGCACGCGCCCCCGGCCACCGACCTGGTGCCGCGGCGGGTGCCGCCGAGCGTGCGGCGGCTGCTCGACGGCCTGGCGGGGGCCGCCGTGGGCGTGCACGACGCCACCTGGTCGCTGATCGCCTGGAACCCGCTGTGGGCGGCGCTGCTGGGCGACCCCGCCCCGGCCGTCGCCAGTCCCTGCCGCAATGTCGCCTGGCGGCACTTCACCGCGGCGCCGAGCCGTGTCACCCGTACGCCGGAGCAGGCGGCCAGGTTCGAGACGGCGCTCGTGGGGGACCTGCGGGCGGCGGCCGCCCGCTATCCGACCGATGGGGAGCTGCGGTCCCTGGTCGCGGGTCTGCGGCGGTCGAGCACGCGGTTCGCGGAGCTGTGGACGTCCCGCTACACCGGCTCCCACGAGGGCGAGTGGGTGACGGTGCGCCATCCGGACGTCGGCGCGGTCGCGGTGGACTGCGACGTCATCACGGTGCCCGGCTGCGACCTGCGGATCATCGCCCAGTCGGCCAGGCCGGGCACCCCGGACGCGGAGGCCCTCGGCCGGCTCGGGGCGCTGAGCGCGGGGGTGCTCGGCCGGCCCGGAGCGCTGGGCGCGTACGCGCCGCCGGTCCCCGTCGCGGAGACGGGGCACGCGTTCGGCGACGGGCGCGGCCAGGAGCCCGTCCGGGCGGGTTCCTGACGGACCCGCCCGCGGGCTCGTGAGGCCGGGATCCCGGGAACGGGGCACCGGCGGTGGGTCCCGGGGTGGGCGCGGCCAGGACGGCCGCGCCCACCCCGCGCGCGTCGGCGGAGCGGCCCTCGCCGGGCGCCCGCGGCCCGCGTCAGCCGGGTGGACCCGGCCGGGCGGCCGCGTACCTCCGGTCGGCGCACGTGGCGGTGCGGGCGCGCCGGGGCCTTCCTACCGTGGCTGAATGATCATCAGATCCGCGAAGCGCACCGCGCTCACCGGGACGGCGGCCCTGGCCTCCGGTCTGCTGGCCTTCGGGCCCGCGGCCACCGCGCACGCCGCACGCCCCCAGTCCCCGCCCGCCCTGACCCGTACCGATCCACTCCCGCCCGCGCCCGCCCCCGCGTACGTCGACAGTTCCGACCTCTACGGGAGCGGCACCGTCGCGCGGCCAGGGCCCGGCACCCCCGCGCCGCCGAAGGACGTCTCGTCGCTGTCCTGGCTGGTCTCCGACGCCGACTCGGGCGCCGTGCTCGCCGCGCACGACGCGCACCGCAAGCTGCCGCCCGCGTCGACCCTGAAGACCCTGTTCGCACTCACCACCATGCCGCACCTGTCCGCCGCGTCCCGTCACCGGGTCACCCAGGCCGACCTGTCGGGCATCGGCGAGGGCAGCAGCCTCGTCGGCGTCGAGCAGGGGCACTCGTACCGGGTCGCGGACCTGTGGCGCGGCGTCTTCCTCAGTTCGGGCAACGACGCGGTGCACGTGCTGGCGTCGCTCAACGGCGGCTGGGACACGACCGTCGCCGAGATGCAGCGCCGCGCCCGGCAGCTCGGCGCACTCGACACGCACGTGGTCTCCTGCGACGGCTACGACACGCCCGGCCAGGTGTCGTCCGCCTTCGACCTGGCGGTGTTCGGGCGCACGGGGCTCGCCGACCCGCAGTTCGCGTCGTACGCGTCCACGCCCGACGCCCAGTTCCCCGGCGAGGGCGGCAGGACCTTCGGCATCCAGAACACCAACAGGCTGCTCAGCGGCGCCCACGGGGTGCGCACGTACCCCGGCATGATCGGCGTGAAGAACGGATACACCACGAACGCGGGCAACACCCTGGTCGCCGCCGCCCGGCACGGCGACAGAACGATCCTGGTGACCCTGATGAACCCGCAGTCCGGCGAGCCCGACGCCGTCTACGAGGAGGCGCGGCGCCTGCTCGACTGGGGTTTCACCGCGGACGGGCACACCACCCCGGTGGGCTCGCTGGCCCCCGCCCCGCAGGTGAAGGCGGCGGGCGCGGACACCGCGGAGTCCGGCCGCGCCACGGCGGACCGGCACGGCGCGGTGGCCCAGGCGTCGAGCACCGGCGACGGCACCGGGGTGCTGGTGCCGCTCGCGCTCGTCGGGGCCGCGGTCCTCGCCGGGGCGACGCTGTTCCTGGTGCGGCGCGCGCGGCGCGCCCACTGAGCGCGGGCCCGCCGCGGCTCCTTCAGGGCGCCGTGCCCCAGTGGGCGGGGCGCACCGGCCGGGGCGGCAGCGCGGTCGTGCTGTCGCCCTTCGCCGCATCCAGCTGGGACTGCGTGAGGAACAGCGTGTCCCGCAGGTCGGCGCCCGCGAGGTCGGCGCCCCTGAGGTCCGCACCGATCAGATCGGCCCCGCGCAGGTCGGCACCGCGCAGGTCGGCGGCGATCAGACGGGCGCCCCGCAGGTCCGCGCCGCGCAGGTCGGCGCCGGTGAACCGGGCGCCTGACAGGTCGGCGCCCCGCAGCCGCCGCGGCCCCGCGCCACGGCCTGTGCGGCCATCGGGCCGGGTGCCGCGTGCCAGCTCGGCGGCGCGGGCCAGCAGCGGCGCCACCACCTCGGCGCGGTGCCGCGCCACGTCCGTGACGAGCAGGGTGTCGGCGTCGGCGAGCGTGAGCCGCTCCGTCAGTCCGTACACGCGGGCGAGTTCGGTGTGCAGCGGGTGCGCGGCCGGCAGGGCGCGGGCCTCCGCGAGGTAGTGGAGGAGTTCCTGGAGCTGCCGCAGCACCGGCAGCACGGCGAACATCGCGGGCGCCGTCGCGGGCTCCTGGCGCCAGTCCACGCCGCCGAAGGTGTGGCGGGACGCCTTCTGCCCCGCCCCGAAGCAGTCGTACGTGGCGCAGCCCGCGTAGCCGCGCGGCCGCAGCTCCCGGTGGACGGCGCAGCCGAAGTCGTCGCGCAGGTGTCCGCAGGGCTCGCCCGCGCCCTTGTCCGAGGGGAAGCCCTCGACGGCGGAGAAGGAGAGGGCGACGCAGCACAGGCCGAAGCAGTCGGCGCAGTCGCCGCGCAGCTCGGGCGCCCCGGGCGGGGGCACCGTACCTGGGCGGGGGTCGTCGGATGGCGCGGGCACCCTGCGAGGGTACGGGGGCGCGGGAGGGCGGGTCAGGACCGGGGCCCGCCGGAGGCGGCCGTTCCCGCGCCGCGCGCGATCAGCCCGTCGGCGCCGCACCGCCCGGCGAGCAAGACGCCGGCGTCCACGTCCGCCGCGGACCCGGAGGCGATGCCGTGCTCGATCCGGGCGCGGGCGCGCAGGTCGGCGCACGGGGACGCCTCCAGGTGTGCCACGGCCCGTTCGAGCAGCGCGGCGCGCGCCCCGTCTTCGGCGAGCGACGCCTGGCAGAGCAGGACGGTACCGACCGCGGTGGGGGTCCCGAACCGCTCTGCCTCCCCCAGGGCGCGGGCGGCCAGCGCGGCGGCGCGCCGCGGCTCGGTGCCGGCGAGCGCCTCCGCCAGGTCGAGCGCCCAGGGCCCTGCGACGACGTTGTGCCGCCCGCGCGCGGTGAGCGCCCGGCCGGCGGCGGTCAGTTCGGTGACGGCCTCGCCGGTGCGGCCGAGGGCGAGCAGCAGCCGGCCGCGCACGCAGGCGGCGTCGGGCAGGATCATCGTGCTCGGGTAGGGCCGCGCGAAGCCGTACCGGTCCGCACAGGCCGCCGCGCGCTCCACGTGGCCGCGGGCGAGCAGGGTGTCGATGAGAGCGCTGACGGCCTGCCACTGCACGGGCAGGTTGGTCCCGACGCCCTCGGCGAGACGTACGGCCTCCCACAGGTACGCCTCGGCCTCCGCGAGCCGCCCGCGCCTGCGGTGCACGTACCCCGTCATGGCGTGGGCGAAGGCCAGGTGGCCGCCGCTCCAGCCGGAGCGCTCGAACGCGTGCAGCGCCTCCGTGAACAGGGCCTCCGCGCGGTCGAGCCGGTCCGTGACCGCGTAGGCGAGGCCCAGCACGCCGGGCACTTCGAAGCTCCACTCGGTGTCGGTCCACCGCATGCCGGGCGCGAGGCGTCCGTCCGGCAGGGCGCGCTCCGCGGTGGCCACCACGCGCGCCGCGCTCTCCCCGCGCAGGGCGCAGTCGAAGGCCCGCAGGGCGAGCAGTACGCGTTCTGTGCCGTCCGCGCCGGTGAGCCCGTCGGCTGCCTCGGCGAGGCGGCGGGAGCGCCCGGCCCCGTCCGACTCCGCGTCCCTGACGCCCTCCCAGAGGAAGCGCGCCGCGGTCAGCCGCTCCTTGAAGGGGCCGGGCAGGCAGACCTCGGCCTCGGCCGCGACGACCCGGGCGGCCTCCGCGCTCTGGTCGTTGTGGGCCAGCGCCTGCGCGAGCCTGAGCACGGCGTCGACCCGGTGCACGCCCGCGAGCCCCGGTAGGTCGAGCGCGTCCCGCAGGTGGGAGACGGTGGTCGCGGGCGCGGTCAGCAGCCAGGCGCAGCCGAGCTCGTAGAGGACCTCGGCGCGCACGGCGGGCGGCGGCGGTTCTTCGAGGGCGCGTTCGAGGCAGCGCCTGGCCGCGGCGGGCGCGCCGACCGCGAGGTGCCCGGCCGCGGCCTCGCGCAGCTGCTGTACGAGTTCGGGGTCGCCGTCCGGGTGCACTTCGAGCAGGTGCGGGGCCGCGGCGGCCGCTCCCCCGCCGCTCCGGGCCAGCGTCCACGCGGCGCGTCCGTGCAGGGCGGTGCGGGTGGCGGGCGGGATCGAGTCGTACACGGCGCTCGCGATGAGCGGGTGCACGAACTCCAGCGGGTCGGTGCCGACGAGTATGCGGGCGGCCCGCAGCCGCTCGGCGCACTCCTCCGCCTCCGCGCGGCCCATGCCGGCCAGGGCCCGCGCGGTGCCGAGCGGGATGCCGGTGCCGAGGATGGCGGCGGCGCGGGCGAACTGAATGGTGGCGGTACCGAGTTCGGCGAGCCGCCGGACGAGGCCCGTGCCGCGGGTGGAGGCCGCGAGGTCGTGCAGCGCGGCGGCGGACCCGCCGACCGGGTCGAGGCTGCTGTCCCTGACCCGCGCGAGCAGTTCCACGGTCCCGTACGCGTTGCCGCCTGTGACGTCCCACACCTCGCGGCAGAACGCGGGGTCGGCCCGCGGGCCGAGGACCGTGCGGGCGAGCAGTCCTGCGGCGTCGGCGGTGAGGGCGCCGAGGGTGGTGCGGAGCCTGGCGCCCTGCCCGATCGACTCCAGCAGGTCGGCGGCGACGCCGGTCGCGCCGCCCGTGCGGTAGGCCACGACCAGCAGGACCGGCAGTCCGGGACCCGGCCGGTGGGCGAAGGACGCGAGCCACGACAGCGTCTCCAGGTCGGCCCACTGGGCGTCGTCGATGAGGAGGACCAACGGGCCGTAGGCGTCGGCGAGTTCCGCCGCCAGGACGTCGAGTCCTTCCCTGACGCCCTGCGGGTCGCCGTACTGGGCACCTGGCGGGGCGACGCCGAGCGCGGGACCCGCGATCGGGTACCAGTCGCCGAGGAGTTCGCCGGGGCCGGCGGTGAGCGCGGGCTGCAGGAGCTGGCGCGCCACGTGGAAGGGCACGGAGGAGAGCGTCTCGCCGCCGCGCGCCGACCACACCACGCACCGCTCGGCGGCGATCTCGCGGACCCGGGCGAGCAGCGCGGTCTTGCCGAGCCCGGCGGCACCCCGGTAGACGAGGACGCCGCCGGTGGGGCGCGCGCCGGGCGAGGCGTCGCCGCACAGCGCCCGTACGGCCTGGGTGGCGGCGGCGAGTTCCGACTCGCGTTCCAGCAGCGGGAGGTCGTGCGGGAGACCGGGCCTGAGGTCCATCCGCCAGCTCCCTTCTCGCACGTGCGGCACACGCTTCTCGGACGTGAGGAGTCGAGGGTAGCCGCGGGGCACGGCGCCGGGGCAGGGATCCGTCTCGATTTCCGGGTTTCGCGGCGAGTCGCCCGCGGTGCGAGCCGGAAGGGAGTACCCTGCCCCGCCCCGGTGGCCGGGGCGGCCGGCCTCAGGCAGGGGCCGCGGCCGCCCCCGGGGTACGGGCACCCTCCGTGAGCAGCGCGAAGGCGGCCCGTACGACCTGGAACTGGTGCTCCACCTGGTCCGCCACCGGGACCCAGCGGGGCCGGCAGCGCCGCTCGAACACCGCGCAGCGCGCGGTGAGGAACCGGTCGAGCGCGTCCCGCACGTCGTGGGCCGCGGGACCGCAGGCCTCGACCGTCTGGTAGAGCATGCCCGCGGTGCGCAGGACGAGGCGGCGGGCGGCGATGGTGAGCGCGAGCACCTGGGCGCTGTTGAGCCCGGACAGGCCGCCGGGGAAGCCGGCGAACGACTCGGGCGCCCACTCGGCGACGAGGGCGGGGCAGCTGCGGCGGAAGTCGTCCACGGTCCGCAGCAGCGGCGCCACGTGCACGGGTACGCGCGGCCTGACCCGGTCGGCGAGCCCGGCGAGGAACTCGGCGTCGCGCTCGGTGAGGCGGCCGATGCCGGTGACAGCCCCGCGCGGGTCGGGGTGCGGCGAGGGATCGGCCATCTCGTCCGCGGCCCACATCGGGGCCTCGACGATGGCGGTCGTGGTGCCGTAGCGGTACGGGTGGTACCAGGTCGAGGCGTGGCTCGGGGAGAGCGATCCGGTGAACAGGTCGCGCCGGGAGGGCGGCGGCATGTCGAAGACCCCGGCGCCGGAGCTGGGGCAGAAGAACGCGTCGAACGGCGAGAGTTCCAGCGGGATGTTCCGGTCGGCCGCCGAGCGCGCGAGGGCGTCCCCGATGCCGGGCAGCGGCCGGGTCAGCTGGACGAAGCTGCCGCCGATGTCGACGCCGTGCAGGGAGAACTGGACGAAGGGCCGCAGTTCGTCCTGGAGGTCGACGAGCGCCCGGGTCTCGGGGAGGAGTTCGGCACGGGAGCGGGCGTGCAGCCACTCGGGCTGCTCGTGGAAGCTGGGCCGGAACATGCGCCGGAAGTGGTGGTCCAGAGTCATCGGGCCGCTCAGCCAGCGCTCGTTGCGGCGGGCGCCGTCCGGGTCGAGACAGATCAGCAGGTGCCAGGCGGCCCCGGCGCCGTCGCCGGGCGCGGCGGCCAGGAGGTGTTCGGCGAGGCGGAGCGCGGTGGCCCCGCCGACGGGCTCATTGGCGTGCGGCCCCGCGACGACGAGGACGTCCCGCTCGCCGCGGCCGACAGTGAGCAGGGTCAGCGGTTCGCCGCCGCGGGAGCGTCCGACGCGCCGCAGCGCGGCGCGCCCTGGATGCGCGGCGGCCAGCGCTCCGGCTCGTGCGGTCAGTTCACCGACGGTGGGGTAGCGCGGCGGCACAGCCTTCCGATCTGTCTGTGTTGTCGGTTGTCGGTTGTTCGGTTGTTCGTTTCCCGCTTGTTCGCTTTCCGGTTCCCGGCGCCCCGGTCCGCGAGCGCCCCCTTGCTCCGTCGCTCCGCTGTCGCGGCGCTCCGCGCGCGGCCCCGGCCGGTGGCGCACCGTGCGATAGTCAGTCACTTCGAGGCACGGCGTCAACACTCGCCGTCACGCACCCCCTCCGGCTTTGCGATCCCTTGAAACAGGCGGCCCGCCGGGCGCGGTCCACCCGGCGCGGCCCACCTCCGACACCCTTCGCCATACATCCCATGACTGACCATCGCTCCCCTGCGCCTTGCGCGATATACCGCGATTACGCACCGGTCAGGCCCAGCACATACATCCCATCTCTCACTAGACATTGGATGTATGCCGTCCTAGGCTGTGCCGCGGCCGTGGGGGCCGCCATGGAACCGCCGCGCCTCCGCCTCGTCTGGAGTGTTGCCATGCCGCCTGTACCGCCGTCCACCGCACGCGTCACTGAGCTGTCCGTGCTGGACATCAGGTTTCCCACCTCCGAGCAGCTGGACGGCTCGGACGCCATGAACCCCGAGCCCGACTACTCGGCCGCCTACGTCGTGCTGCGCACCGACACGCCCGAAGGACTCGAAGGGCACGCGCTCGCGTTCACCATCGGCCGCGGCAACGACGTGCAGGCCAAGGCCATCGAGGTGCTCGCGCCGTACGTGGTGGGGCGTTCGGTCGAAGAGCTGTGCGGGGACCTCGGCGGCCTCTCGCGCGATCTGGTGCACGACTCGCAGCTGCGCTGGCTCGGCCCGGAGAAGGGCGTGATGCACATGGCGGTCGGCGCCGTGGTGAATGCCGCCTGGGACCTCGCAGCCCGCAGGGCGGGCAAGCCGCTGTGGCGGCTGCTCGCCGAGATGTCCCCCGAGGACCTGGTCGACCTGGTGGACTTCCGCTACCTCAGCGACGCGCTCACCCGGGACGAGGCCCTGGGGATCCTGCGCGCCGCCGTCCCCGGCCGCGCCGAGCGCGTCGCGCGGCTGCTGGAGCGCGGCTATCCCGCCTACACCACCACGCCCGGTTGGCTCGGCTACTCGGACGAGAAGCTGGCGCGGCTCGCCCGGGAGGCCGTCGCGGACGGCTTCACCCAGATCAAGCTGAAGGTGGGCGGCTCGGTCGAGGACGACGTGCGCCGGATGCGGGTCGCGCGGGAGGCGGTCGGGGACGGAGTCCGGATCGCCGTCGACGCCAACCAGCGCTGGGACGTCGGCCCCGCCGTGGAGTGGATGCGCAGGCTCGCGCCGTACGCCCCGTACTGGATCGAGGAGCCCACCTCGCCCGACGACGTGCTGGGCCACGCGGCGGTGCGGCGCGGCGTCGCGCCGGTCAAGGTGGCGACCGGTGAGCACGTCGCCAACAGGGTCGTCTTCAAGCAGCTGTTGCAGGCGGGCGCGGTCGACGTGGTGCAGATCGACGCGGCGCGGGTGGGCGGTGTGAACGAGAACATCGCGATCCTGCTGCTCGCCGCGAAGTCCGGCGTGCCGGTGTGCCCGCACGCGGGCGGCGTGGGGCTGTGCGAGATGGTGCAGCACCTGTCCATGTTCGACTACGTCGCCGTCTCCGGCACCACGGAGGACCGGGTCATCGAGTACGTGGACCACCTGCACGAGCACTTCACCGACCCGGTGCGGATCGTGGACGGGCACTACGCGGCGCCCACGGCCCCCGGCTTCGGCACGCGGATGCGCGACGAGACGCTCAAGGAGTTCCGCTACCCGGACGGTCCCGTGTGGGCCGCGCGCGGGCGCGCCTGACACCGTCCGGCGCAGCGGTCCGGCCCCGGCTACGCGTGCGGTGTGTCCGGCAGGCGGTCGGCGAGCAGTTCCGCGAGGTGGGTTCCGCCCCGGTGGGCGAGGTGGTCGAGCTGGGTGCGGCAGGAGAAGCCGTCGGCCAGCACCACGGCGTCCTCGCCCGCCGCGCGCACCGCGGGCAGCAGCGCCGTCTCGGCCACCGCCACCGACACGTCGTAATGCCCCTTCTCCACGCCGAAGTTGCCGGCGAGGCCGCAGCAGCCGCCGACCGCGTCGACGTCGGCGCCCGCGGCGCGCAGCAGCGCCGCGTCCGCGTCCCAGCCGAGGACGGCGTGCTGGTGGCAGTGCGGCTGGGCCACACCGCGCACCCCGGTGAGGTCGGGCGGCGACCAGCCGGGGGTGGAGGCGAGCAGTTCCGCGAGGGTGCGGGTGGCGGCGGCGGTGCGCCCGGCGCGCGGGTCGTCCGGCAGCAGCGCGGTGAGGTCGCCGCGCAGGACGGCCGTGCAGGACGGTTCGAGGCCCACGATCGGCGTCCCGGCCGCGAGGGACGGTTCGAGGGCCCGCAGGGTGTGGCTCAACTGCCTTCTGGCACCGTCGAGTTGGCCCGTACTGAGCCAGGTGAGCCCACAGCAGACCGGCCCGTCGGGGATCCGGACGGAGTATCCGGCGTCCTCCAGGACGCGTACGGCGGCCCGGCCCACGTGCGGGCTGAAGTGGTCGGTGAAGGTGTCGACCCAGAGGGTGAGGGGCTCGCCCTGCGCGCGGGGGTGCTCGGCGAACCACGACCTGAAGGTACGCGGCGCGAAGCGCGGCAGCGGCCTGCGCGGGTCGACGCCTCCCGCACGCTTGGCGAGCGCGGCTGCGAGGCCGCCGCCGAGCAGCGCGTTCGCGAGGCGGGGAGCGCGCGCGGCGAGCCGCGCCCAGCGCGGCAGTTGGCCGAGCGCGTAGTGGGCGGCGGGGCGCGGCCTGCGGCGGTAGCGCTGGTGGAGCGCCTCCGCCTTGTAGGTGGCCATGTCGACGCCCGCCGGGCAGTCGACGGCGCAGCCCTTGCAGGACAGGCACAGGTCGAGGGATTCAGCGACTTCCGCTGAGCGCCATCCGCCCCGTACGAGGCGGCCGTTGGCGAGTTCCTGCAGGACGCGCGCCCGGCCCCGGGTGGAGTCCTTCTCGTCCCGGGTGGCGAGGAAGGACGGGCACATCACTGCGCCGACCCCGGTGGCGTCGGCCCGGCACCTGCCGACGCCGACGCAGCGGTGCACGGCGGTGGTGAAGTCGCCGCCGTCGTCCGGGTAGGCGAAGGCGAGACGGCGCGGCGGCGCAGCCGCCGCCGGCACCCTGAGATCGGCGTCGAGAGGCCTCGGCCGCACGATCACCCCGGGGTTGAGCAAGTCGTCCGGGTCGAAGAGGTGCTTGACGGCGGCGAGGGCGTCGAGCGCCTCAGGACCGTACATGCGGCCGAGCAGTTCGCCGCGCGCGCGGCCGTCGCCGTGCTCGCCGGACACCGACCCGCCGTGGCTGCCCGCGAGTTCTGCCGCCTCGGTGACGAACGCGCGCAGGGCGGCGGGCCGGTGGGCGAGCGGGAAGTCGATCCGCACGTGCAGGCAGCCGTCGCCGAAGTGGCCGTACATCAGCCCGTCGAGGCCGTGCCGGGCGAGCAGGGCGGTGACGGCGCGTACGTACGCGCCGAAGCGCTCGGGCGGGACGGCGGAGTCCTCCCACCCGGGCCAGGCGGGGGCGCCCGCGGGGGTACGGCCGCCGAGCCCCGCCCCGTCCTCCCTGATGTGCCACAGGGCGCGGGCCGCGGGGCCCTGGACGACGGCGGAGTCGAGGCAGCCTGAGGCGGCGGTGAGGCGCCGGGCCGCGGCCTCGGCCTCGGCCGGGGTGTCGCCCGCGGTCTCCGCGAACAGCCAGCCGTCGCCGCGTGGCAGTACGTCGGGTACGGCGGCGGCGCCGCGCCTGGCCCGTACGACGTCGACGAGGCGGGCGTTCATGCCTTCGAGCGCCACCGGGCGGTGCGGCAGCAGTGCGGGCGCGGCGTCGGCGGCCTCGGCCATGCCGGGGTAGCCGAGGACGGCGAGCACGGTGTGCCGGGGCGCCTCGACCAGGGAGACGGTGGCACCGAGCAGCACACCGAGGGTGCCCTCGGTGCCGACGAGGAACTTCGCGACGTCGCCGCCGTTCTCGGGCAGCAGGTGTTCGAGCCCGTAGCCGGAGACCTGGCGGCGGAAGCGGCCGAACTCGGTGCGGATCAGCGCGAGCCGGTCGCGCACGAGGGCGTGGAGACCGGCGAGCAGCTCGGCCTCGCGGCCGGTCTCCGGGCCCGGGGAGCCCAGCCCGGCGCGGGCGGTGAAGCGCACCCCCGAGCCGGTGAGCACGTCGAGGTCGACGACGTTGTCCGCGGTCCTGCCGTAGGCGAGGGCGCGGGAGCCGCAGGCGTTGTTGCCGAGCGCGCCGCCGATGGTGGCCCGTGCGTGGGTGGACGGGTCGGGGCCGAAGCGCAGGCCGTGCGGGGCGGCGGCCGCGGTGATCGTGTCGAGGACGGCGCCGGGCTCGACGGCCGCGGTACGGGCGTCGGGGTCCACGGCGAGCACGCGGTGCAGATGGCGGGAGAAGTCGAGGACGGCTCCCGTGCCGACCGCGTTGCCCGCGATGGAGGTGCCCGCGCCGCGCGCCGTCAGCGGCACGCCGAGGCGCCTGCACACGTCCAGGGCGGCCGCCGCCTCGTCGGCGTGGCGGGGGAAGGCGACCACGGTGGGCACGACCCGGTAGTTGGACGCGTCCGAGGAGTACTCGGCGCGGCGCCTCGACGAGGTGTCGACCTCGGCGAGGCCGGCGCGGCGCAGGGCGGCGGCGAGGGCCTCGGGGCCCGGGTCCGCACTCTCGCGCGGGCCGGTCGCGCGGGGGCGCGGTGCGTCGGGGTGCGGGTGGTCGGGGTGCGTGGTCACAGGCGTCCTCCGACCTCTTCCGTACCCGTGTCGCGGGCCGTCAGCCACGTTTTTCCACAGGTATTCATCACACTGTCCGACCGGCGGGCCCCGCCTGTGGACAACCGCGCGCCGAGCCGCGTGCGGGTTGAGAGGATGGGGCAGGAGATCGATCGCGTGACGACCGACACGGAGGAGTGGCAGATGGCACACGAGCGAGCGGGCAGGCCGGCCGGTCCTGAGGACCTCACGGACGTGGCCCGCCTGGTGACCGCGTACTACGCGCTGCACCCGGACCCGGGCGAGGTGGACCAGCGCGTCGCGTTCGGCACGTCGGGCCACCGCGGCTCGTCGCTCGCGACCGCGTTCAACGAGGACCACATCGCGGCCACCAGCCAGGCCATCTGCGAGTACCGGGCCCGGCAGGGCACTGACGGGCCGCTGTTCCTCGGGGCGGACACCCATGCCCTTTCGGAGCCCGCCAAGGTGACGGCGGCGGAGGTGTTCGCGGCCAACGGCGTGCGGCTGCTGCTCGATGCCGCGGACGGGTACACCCCGACGCCCGCCGTGTCGCACGCGATCCTGACGTACAACCGGAACAGGGCCTCCTCGCTCGCGGACGGCGTGGTGGTCACGCCGTCGCACAATCCGCCCGCGGACGGCGGCTTCAAGTACAACCCGCCGAGCGGCGGGCCAGCGGGCTCGGAGGCGACGGGCTGGATCCAGGACCGGGCCAACGAGATCATCGCGGCGGGCCTGAAGGACGTGCGCCGCGTGCCGTACACCCGGGCGCTCGCAGCGGACACCACCGGGAGGTACGACTTCCTCGGCACCTATGTCGCGGACCTGCCCTCGGTCCTCGACCTGGACGCCGTGCGCGCGGCGGGCGTGCGGATCGGGGCGGACCCGCTGGGCGGGGCGTCCGTCGCGTACTGGGGCCGGATCGCGGAGCAGCACGGGATCGACCTGACGGTCGTCAATCCGCTGACGGACCCGACCTGGCGGTTCATGACGCTGGACTGGGACGGGAAGATCCGCATGGACTGCTCCTCGCCGTACGCGATGGCGTCCCTGATCGGGCAGCGCGACAGGTTCCAGATCGCGACGGGCAACGACGCGGACTCCGACCGGCACGGCATCGTCACGCCCGACGCGGGCCTGATGAACCCGAACCACTACCTGGCGACGGCGATCCAGTACCTCTACGGCCACCGCGACGGCTGGCCCGGGGGCGTGGGGATCGGCAAGACACTGGTGTCGTCCTCGATGATCGACCGGGTCGCGGCCGACCTCGGGCGGCGGCTCGTGGAGGTGCCGGTCGGCTTCAAGTGGTTCGTGGACGGCCTGGTGGACGGGTCGATCGGCTTCGGCGGCGAGGAGTCGGCGGGCGCCTCGTTCCTGCGCAGGGACGGCTCGGTGTGGACGACCGACAAGGACGGCGTCATTCTCGCGCTGCTCGCCTCGGAGATCCTCGCGGTGACCGGCCGCACCCCGTCCGAGCACTACGGCGAGCTGACGGAGCGCTTCGGCTCCCCCGCGTACGCGCGGATCGACGCGCCCGCGACGCGCGAGGAGAAGGCGGTGCTCGCGAAGCTCTCCCCCGACCAGGTCGCGGCGGACCGGCTGGCGGGCGAGCCGGTGACGGGCGTGCTCACCGAGGCCCCGGGCAACGGGGCGGCGATCGGCGGCATCAAGGTCACGACGGAGTCCGCGTGGTTCGCGGCCCGGCCCTCCGGCACGGAGGACGTGTACAAGATCTACGCCGAGTCCTTCCAGGGCCCCGGCCACCTGGCGCGGGTCCAGGAGGAGGCCAAGGGGGTGGTGGCGGCGGCGCTCGGCTCCTGACGCGCACGCCAGGGGCACCCGGGCGTGCGGGGGTCGGCGGGCCCCCGGGCCTGGTGCCGTCGGCCTCGCCCGCCCGCTGAGGGCCGTCGGCCGGGACGAGCGGGCCGGGGCGCGGCCCGGGGTCAGGTCGGCGTCCGGTCAGGCGGCCGTGCGGTGCGCCCGCCGGCCCTCCGGGGTCTCGACCGGCACCCCCAGCGGGCGGGCGAGGCCGACGACGCCCTCGTCGAGCCGCTGGAGGTGGCGCAGGACCCGGAAGGTCACCGTGCCGCTGCGCAGGGCTGTGGGATCGGTCTCCTCCAGCATGGACGCGATGCTGGCGCCCGACTCGACCTCGCCCGCCGCGTCCTCGTCCGCGGCGCGGGCGGCGAGCACGGCGATGTTGTGGGCGATCCGGTCCCCGGCGCCGGCGAGCCGGGGGTCGGCGGCGATCCGCTTGCTGTAGGGGACGAGTTCGGCGGTCGCGGCCAGCGACCTGGCGTGGTAGGCGCAGCTCTCCAGCAGCGCCACCAGGTAGCGCACCGTCTGGCGCCGCTCCCGCAGCGGGGTGAAGGGGTGGGTGAGGGGCTGCACGGAGCGGCGGAGGTCGTCGAGGGCGCTGTCGAGGTCGCGCGCCATGTCGAGGAGGTCGGCGGTGGGGCCGCCGCTGAGCTGGGCGACGGCCGCTGAGGCGACCTCGCCGAGCCGCAGCAGGACGGTGTGCAGCAGCTGGTCGGTGCGCCGGTCGGTGTGGACGGGCAGGACGACGAGCGCGGCGACGATGCCGCACGCGGCGCCGAGGGCCGTCTCCTCGATGCGCAGGATCAGCACGGAGACGCTGTAGGTGTGCAGCAGCGTGTAGAGCACGCCGAGCATGGAGGTGACGAAGAAGGACATCAGGGCGTAGCTGAGCGGCGCGGTGAAGAACATGCCGAAGATGCACAGCAGCACCAGGCCGAAGGCGGTCCACGTGTGGTTGCCCACGAGCCCGGCGAGCACGACACCGCAGATCACGCCGCACACGGTGCCGATGAGGCGGCGGTAGCCCTTGACCAGGATCTCGCCCGTCGACGAGGTGTTGAGGAAGACGACCCAGCATGTCAGCACGGCCCAGTACCAGCGCTGGTCGGAGAGGAACTCGCCGCCGGTCATGGCCAGTACCGAGCCGACGGCCACCTGGAAGGCGGCGCGTGTGGAGCGCCGCTTCAGCCCGGTCTCCTCGCCCTCGTCCGTGTCGACGGCGCTGCCCGCCGAGACCTCCTCCGCCTCGAACTCCTCGCGGGACCTGGCCGTCTCCGCCGTGTCGTCGGACTCGTCGCCAGGACCGTCGAGGGCGAGCCGCAGGCCGAGCACGGCGCGGGTGGCCTCGCCGATGCCGCGGAAGACGTCCTGCACGGCGGCCGGGCCCTGCGGGAGGTTCTCCTCTTCGCGGTAGCCGAGGAGCCGGTTGCGGACCCGGGTGAGCGCGGTGCCGCGGTGTTCGGGGCCGAGCCGGGTGATCAGCAGGTGCAGCGCCTTGAGGTCGCGGCGCAGCAGCGCGGTGGTGTCGGCGCCGAGGCCGCCCGTGGTGGGCTGGGCGGGCACGGGGGCGTGCGGCAGGTGCAGGGTGAGGGTGTCGGCGCGCTCCGCGCTGCGGGCGTTGAGCAGCAGCACGCCGAGGCGCTCGGCGCTGATCTCGGCGTCGGCGATGCGGCGCTGGAGGACATCGGCGGTGGCCGGGTCTTCCGGCGAGTCGTCGAGCCTGCCCTGGATCATCAGCGCGGCCTCGTGCAGCCGCGCGGTGTGCCGCCGCAGGTCGTCGAGGACCTTCTCCAGCTCGTCCGGCGCGGCGTCGAACATCTCGATCTGGATGGCGATGAGTTGGGACAGGCGCGCGCGGAAGGCGGTGCGCAGGCGGCTGAGGGTGCCCGCGGTGGTCTGCCGGAAGAGGAGGAAACGGGAGATTGCGCTGCACGCGAAGGCGACGGCCAGGGCGAGCCAGAGCCTTGGCAGCGCGCCGGGGGTCGCGTGCACGAACAGCGACACGAAGTAGAACTGGAAGCCGAAGAGGCCGATCGTGTAGCCGCGGTCGCCGAATCTGCGGGCGTAGACGGCACCGAAGATCAGCGCGAGGAACACCAGGTCGCTCACGATGATCTGGCCGCCGAGCAGGGCGCCGAGCGACACCGACACGAGCGCCGTCAGCAGCCCGAGGGCAAGGGTGACGGCCTGCTTGCCCTCTTCCTTCTCGCGGATGGCGAAGGTGGCGACCATCGCGCCCATCGCGCCGGCCACCAAGTGGATCACGGGGGTGTGCAGCAGGAAGAGGACCCCGAGGGTGAGCACGATCGAGCCCACGGTGCGCAGCGCGGCCATCAGCCGGATGAGGCCGGGATCGGACGCGGAGAAGCGGTCCCAGAGCCGCGTCCTGGCCCGTTGCGCGGCCCCGCGCGTCGCTGGCATCGTCTCCCCGCACCTGCCTTCCGACCATGGTCAGAGTCGGTCCAAGCATCGCATGGCCGGCCCGCGGGGCGGTGGGCAGTCCCACCCACCGGACCCCGGGAAGACCCCGGCTAGCCTCGGCCCATGTCGAAACTGCTCCTGATCCTGCACATCCTGGCCGTGGTGGTCGGGCTCGGCCCCGTGATGGTCGCTTCGAGCATGTTCCCTTCGGTGCTGCGCCGCGCGCAGGCCGGCTCCGACCCGGCGGCCGCCCGGGGCGCGCTGGGGGTGCTCGGCCGGATCTGCCGGGTGTACGCGGCGGTGTCCATCGCGGTGCCGGTCTTCGGCTTCGGGCTCGCGAGCATGCACGGCGGCCTCGGGAAGCCCTGGCTGGTGGCGTCGATCGTGCTGACCGTGCTCGCCGCGGGCGTCCTGGTCTTCCTGCTGCCCGCGCAGCAGGGCGCGCTCGACGCGCTGGGCGGCGCGAGCGCCGAGGGTGCGCTCGCGGGCTCCGCGGGCGCGGCCACCGCGCCTGCCGCCGCCCCGGCCGCGCCCGGCAGGCTCGCGATGCTCGCGGGCGTCTTCAACCTGCTGTGGGTGGTCGTCGCGGTGCTGATGGTCTACCGCCCGTAGCCCGCGGGCCCCGGCGTACGGCTCCGGCCCCGCGGACCCCTCGGTCGCGCGCCCCGGCGTACGGCTCCGGCCCTGTGGTCCCCTCGACCAACCGAGCGCGCGGCAACCAACCGAGCGCGCGGCCGGGCCGGTGCCGGAGTCGCACGCGGCGGGTACGGGCCGGACTCGCGCGCCGCCGGGCCCAGGGCCGGTCAGTCGCGCGCCGCCGGGCGGGCCCGCACGTGCATCCGCTCGCCCTGGGGGCCGAAGATGGCGATGAACTCGACCGGCCGCTCCCCCGCGTTGGCGAGCCCGTGCGGGGTGCGGGTGTCGAACTCGGCGGCCTCGCCCGCGCCGAGCACGAGATCGTGCTCGCCCAGCGCGAGGCGCAGCCGTCCCGAGAGCACGTAGAGCCACTCGTAGCCCTCGTGGACCCGCTGCTCCAGCTTCCGGCCCCGGGCCTCCGCCGGGGCCGGCGGAATGATCTCCTTGTAGGCGAGGAGTCCGCCGATGTGGCGGGTCAGCGGCACGAAGGTGGTGCCGTCGCGGACGAACGGGCGGGGCCTGACGCGCGGATCCTCGCTCCCCCGGGTGCCGACGAGTTCGTCGAGCGGCACCCCGTACGCCCTGGAGAGCGGGAGCAGCAGCTCCAGGGTCGGCCGCCGCCTGCCGGACTCCAGCCGCGACAGCGTGCTCAGCGATATGCCGGTGGCCTCGCTGACCGCGGCGAGCGTGGTGCCCTGCCGGTGCCGTACCTCCCGCAGGCGGGGCCCGACCGCGGTCAGCACCTCGGCGAGGCCGTCGCGGCCGGGGCCGCCGTCTGGTTCTGAGGAGCCCCGGGTACCGGTTCCGGTCCCGGAGTCGGTGTCGTGCGCCATGCCTCCATTTGCCGACTCGGCAACAGGGTTTGTCAAACACGCGAGTCCGGACGCACCCTCGGCCCTGTCGGAGCACCCGGGAGACAAGAACGAAGGAGCCGGACATGCCGGAAACCGGAAGACGGCGGGCGGGGAGCCGCGGCGGGCGGTACGACGCGATCGTGGTCGGGGGTGGCGCGGCCGGCCTCGGCGGGGCGCTCGCGCTGGCGCGCGCCCGCCGCTCGGTGCTGGTGATCGACGGCGGCGAGCCCCGCAACGCCCGCGCGGGCCACGTCCACGCCTATCCCGCGCGCGAGGGCACGCCGCCCGCGGAGCTGCTGGCCGCCGGCCGCGCCGAGGTGGAGGGCTACGGCGCCACCGTCGTCGCCGGCACGGCCGCCTCGGCCGAGCGGCTGCCGGCCGCCGAGGGCGGCGGCTTTTTCGTCGTACGGGACGACGGCACCCGCGTCGAGGCCCGCAGGCTGCTGGTGGCGACCGGGCTCGTGGACGAGCTGCCTCCGGTGCCTGGGCTCGCCGAGCGGTTCGGCCGCGACGTGCTGCACTGCCCGTACTGCCACGGCTGGGAGGTGCGGGACGCCGCCGTGGGCGTCCTCGCCACCAGCGCTCTCGCGGTGCACCAGGCACTGCTGTGGCGGCAGTGGAGCGACGACGTGACGGTGTTCGCGCACACCGCGCCGCAGTTCGACGACGACGCGTACGAGCAGCTGGCGGCGCGCGGGATCGCCGTCGTGGACGGCGAGGTGACCGGCGTCGAGGTCGCGCAGGACCGGCTGACCGGGGTCAGGCTCGGTGACCGGGTCGTCCCGCGAGGCGCGCTGGTGGTCGCCCCGCGCTTCACCGCGCGCTCCGCGCTGCTCGCCGGGCTCGGTCTCGCGACGGCGGAACAGGCCGTGGCGGGGCAGGTGATGGGCACTTACGTGCCGTCCGACGCGACCGGCGCGACGGAGGTGCCAGGCGTGTGGGTCGCGGGCAACGTGGCCTCGCCGGCGGATCAGGTCATCGGGGCGGCGGCCGCCGGGGTCAGGGCGGGCGCGGCCATCAACGCCGACCTGGTCGCGGCCGACACCGCGGCGGCCGTCACCGCGCGGCGCGCTGCCGGCTCCCCCGTGCCCGGCGCGGACGGCGGTCCCGTGGACCTGCGGGAGCACTGGGAGGCGCGGTACGCGCAGAGCGACCGGATCTGGAGCGGTGAGCCCAACGCCGAGCTGGTGCGGGAGGTTTCGGGGCTGCCCGCGGGCCGCGCCCTCGACCTGGCGTGCGGTGAGGGCGGGGACGCCGTCTGGCTTGCGGGCCGCGGCTGGCGGGTCACCGCCGCCGACATCTCGCGGCTCGCGCTCGAACGCGCGGAGCGGCACGCCGGGGAGGCCGGGGTCGGCGGCCTGATCGACTGGCAGTGGCACGACCTGGGCGCCACCTTCCCCGAGGGCGAGTTCGACCTGGTGTCGGCGCAGTTCCTGCACTCGGTGGGCGACCTGCCGCGCGAGGAGATCCTGCGGCGGGCCGCGGCGGCCGTCGCGCCGGGCGGGGTGCTGCTGATCACCGGCCACTCGGGCGGCGCGCCCTGGGAGCACGGCCATTCCGGGGTCGTCCTGCCGTCCCCCGCCGAGGTGCTCGCCGGGCTGCGGCTCGCGCAGGGCGCGTGGGTGGTGGAGCGCTGCGAGGAGCACCAGCGGGTGCAGACCGCGCCCGACGGCACGCGGGTGACGAGGACCGACAACACGGTACGGGTGCGGCGCGTCACAAAGTGACGGGCCGCACGGGCGCGGGTCATAGGATGCGGCCGGGCTCGGCACGCGCGTGACGCGGCCACGAGCGGGGCAGACGCCCCGGGCACGAGGAGAACGGGAGAGCGGATTGACGGTCGAACCATCCGGAGCACCGGAGCCCCAGCCGGTGCTCAGTCCGCTCACGACGGCGGCGATCTTCCTGGTCGTGACGGTCGACGAGGGCGGCGAACAGCCGGTGCGCGACCTGCTCGCCGACCTGCCGGGCCTCCAGCGCGCCTACGGCTTCGGCGCGCCGGACGGCGAGCTCAGCTGCGTGGTGAGCATCGGCTCCGGCGTGTGGGGGCGGCTGTTCGACGGGCCGCGCCCGGCGCGGCTGCACCCGTTCAGGGAGCTGACGGGTCCTCGGCACCGCGCCGTCGCCACCCCTGGGGACCTGCTGTTCCACCTCAGGGCGACCCGGCAGGACCTCTGCTTCGGGCTGGCCTCCGAGATCATGGACAGGCTGCGCGCGTACGTCACGGTCGAGGACGAGGTCCAGGGGTTCAAGTACCTGGACGCCCGCGACCTGATGGGGTTCGTGGACGGCACGGAGAACCCGCAGGGCCCCGCGGCCCGCGCGGCGGTCCTGGTCGAGGACGAGGACCCGGAGTTCGCCGGCGGCAGCTATGTGATCGTGCAGAAGTACCTGCACGACCTCCCGGCGTGGAACGCCCTGCCGGTGGAGGCGCAGGAGAAGATCATCGGCCGCCGCAAGCTCACCAACGTCGAGCTGGACGAGCCCGCCTCGCACGTGGCGCTGAACACGGTCGAGGGCCCGGACGGCGAGGAGTCGCAGATCCTCCGCGACAACATGCCGTTCGGCAGCCCGGGGCACGGCGAGTTCGGCACGTACTTCATCGGGTACAGCCGCACGCCCGACGTCACCGAGCAGATGCTGCGCAACATGTTCCTCGGCACGGCCGCGGCGACGCACGACCGCATCCTCGACTTCTCCACCGCGGTCACGGGCACGCTGTTCTTCACGCCGTCCGCGGACTTCCTCGACGACCTGCCGGATCCGCCGGCCGCGGCCGAGGAGCGGCCCGTACCACCCGTACCGCACACCCGGACCGAGGGTCCGGACGGCGCCCGTGCCGACGGCAGCCTGGGCATCGGAGACCTGAACAGGAGCACCGCCAAGTGAACAATCTGCACCGCGAACTGGCCCCCGTCTCCGCCGCGGCCTGGGCCGACCTGGAGGAGGAGGCGCGGCGTACGTTCAAGCGCCATGTGGCGGCCCGCCGCCTGGTGGACGTGCCGGAGCCCGAGGGTTCCGGGTTCGCCGCCGTGCCGACCGGGCATCTGCGGGGCGTCGAGGCGCCCGCCGAGGGCGTACGGGCGCACCTGCGCGAGGCGCAGCCGCTGGTGGAGCTGCGGGTGCCGTTCACGGTCTCGCGCGAGCAGGTCGACATCGTGGAGCGCGGCGCCAAGGACGCGGACTGGGACCCGGTGAAGGACGCGGCGCGCAAGCTGGCGTTCGCCGAGGACCGCGCGGTCTTCGAGGGGTACGCGGCGGCCGGGATCGAGGGCATCAGGGCGAGCTCCTCCAACCGCTCGTTCACGCTCCCCGCCGATGTGCGCGAGTACCCGAACGCGGTCAGCCAGGCCATCTCCGAGCTGCGGCTCGCCGGTGTGGACGGGCCGTACTCGCTGGCGCTGAGCGCGGACGCGTACACCGAGGTCAGCGAGACCTCGGACCACGGCTACCCGATCCACGAGCACCTGGCGCGGCTGCTGAGCGGGGACATCGTCTGGGCGCCCGCGATCGACGGGGCGTTCCTGCTGGCCACCCGGGGCGGCGACTTCGAGCTGCGGATCGGCCAGGACGTCTCGATCGGCTACCTGAGCCACGACGCGACCAGCGTCGAGCTGTACTTCCAGGAGTCCTTCACGTTCCTGACGTACACGTCGGAGGCGGTCGTGGCGCTGGCGCCGCACCGCGGCTGAGGGCGGGTTCCGCGCGGCGGGGAGCACGGGAGGCCCGTGCTCCCCGCCGCCGCGGCGGCGCTCCGCTTTTTCGCGGGGGGCGGCCCGGGCGGTCGCGGGGTTCCTCCTCGCGACCGGGCAGGCGGGCGGCGGCCCCGCAGCCGAGCGGGTGGTGCTGCCCGCCGGGGGCCTGCGCGGTCCTGCCCGCCCGCGCTGCTCGCCGCGCGCGGAGCAAACCGGTCCGGGGCACGGCGGGGCGGACTCCGCCGGTGCAGCCCCGGCGCTCGCGCCCGCCCCGTCAGCGTGCGGTGCTCCCCCGGCGGCGCCCCGGCCTGGGACGGCCCCGCGCCTGCTCCGAGGTGGCCACGGCGCGCGCCGCGCCGACCTGCTCGCGCAGCGCGTCGAGGACGGGGCTGCCCGCGGGGTCGTGCTCCGTCTCGACGCGCGGCAGCGCGGTGTGCGTCCTGATGCCCGCGGCGAGCTGCCCGAGCTGCTCCGCGACGGCCCGCGCCTCGGCGGGCCGCGGCGGTTCGGCGCCGTGCCCGACGTCCTGCTGCGCGGCCGTGGTCGCGTCCACCACCCGCTCCACGGCGACGACCAGCGGCCACCACTCGGCCGCGAGCGTCGCCGCGGGCCGCGGTTCGGTCATGGCCCGCTGGAACTCGCCGCGTACGGCGGACAGTTCGCGGTACAGCCGCCTGCGGGACCGGGCCGAGGCGTCCTCGTCGGCGCCTGGGGCCGCCCCGCCGGGCGCCGCGGGGTCCCTGACGAGGCAGGTCACGACGTAGCGCGCGGCGTCGTCGACGATGTCCGCGAGCCGGTCGCCGACCCGGGCGTGCCAGCTCTCCGGCCACAGCAGGTATCCGGCGACCAGCGCGATCGCGCAGCCGATGAAGCTGTCCACGAGCCGCGGCAGCAGCAGCCCGGCGCCGAGGTGGTTCAGCACGTCGGACAGGAGCAGGATCAGCGGGGTGACGGCGGTGGTCTGGTACGCGTACCCCTTCGCCGCCATGACCGGCAGCAGCGCGGCGAGCACCGCCATCAGCGCCGCGGACCACCAGCCGTGCGGGGCGGCCACCAGCACGGCGGCCGCCACGCCGAGGCCGACGACGGTGCCGACGGCGCGCATCACCGCGCGGGAGAAGACGGAGCCGAGGTCCGGCTTGAGGACGAAGGCGACCGTGAGGGCCACCCAGTAGGAGCGGGGCACGGCCACCACGGAGACCAGGGTCTGCGCGATGCCGACGCACAGGGCGAGCCGCAGCCCGTAGCGCCAGGCAGGGGCCGAGCGCAGGGTGGCGCGCGCGGTGCGCGCCGCGCGCGTCCCGAGGGGGGCGGGGCGGCCGAGCCGGTCGCCGGGGGCCGGGTCGGCGCCGTGGACCACGTCGGCGGCGTGGCGCAGCGCCGCCACGACCGCGCGCCCCGCCCGGTCGCCCGGGCCGCTGGTCGCGTCGAGTGCCGGGCGGTCCGCGGCGGGCCCTGGGTGCTCGACGGCGTCGGCGAGCTCCCGTACGGCGGCGGGCACGGCCGCGGGCAGCGGGCGGCCCGCGTGGTGCGCGGCGGGCGCCGCCTCCAGCAAAGCGGTCAGCGCGTCGAGCCGGGCGAAGAGGGCGAACGCCGTGGTCCGCTGGGCGCGCTCCCTCGCGCGGCGCGCGAGGACCACGTCGTAGGCGTGGTCGACACGGCGGGTGGTGGTCTGCCGCTGGGTCTCGTAGTCGGCGCCGCCCGCGGCCGCGAGCTGGCCGGCGACCGCCCGGTAGGCGTCGGCGACGGCGCGCCGCTCGGGCGCCGCGCCCCTGACCGGCCAGGCGAGCAGGGAGAGCAGCAGGACGAAGGCGCCGCCGCCGAGGAACAGCGCGGGCGCGAGCCACCAGGGTCCGGGCACCGGGAGGCCCGCCTCGATGACGGTGCTGATGAGCAGCAGCAGCCCGGCGGCCGAGGCGAGCGGCCCGATCGAGGAGACGAGACCCGACACCAGGCCGACGAGGGTGAGGGCGACGACGGCGAGGGCGCCGTGGCCGAGGACGGCGGCCCCGACGACGACGCCGCACGCGCCGGCGAGCTGCGGCACGGCGATGCCGAGGAAGCGCATCCGGTAGGAGTCCGCGGTGTCGTTGATGACGGCGAACTGCGCGCCGATCGCGGCGAGCGCCCCGTACGCGGGCCTGCCGAGCGCGAACCCCAGGGCGAGCGGGCCCGCGACGCCGACGCACGCGCGCAGCGCGGCGGGCCAGGGCACGGGCCCCGGGTTCGGGCGCAGGGCCGCGGCGAGCCACTCGGGGATGCGGGACCCGCCTCGGGCCCCGGCCGTGCGCGCCACTGCTCCTCGCCCTCCTGAGCCGGTGCTCCACCCGCCCCGGCGGGCTGCCGGGCGCCGCGGATGCGGGCGCGGCGTCCGGGGCGCGGTCCCGTTCTCCGCGTCCATGGTCCATGGTCCCGCGCCGCCACGTCACCCGCCCGCCGCCCCCGCCGCTCGGCGAAGCGGGGCGCCGGCCGGGGCCTTCCGCCGGCCGGGGCCTTCCGCCGCGCGGGCGGGCGTCAGCGGGGCGCGGGGCCCGTCGTGCCCCGGACCACCAGGGTGGGCGAGACGGAGACGCGTACCGGCGTGCCGCGGCCCTCCACCCGTTCGAGGAGCAGGCGGGCCGCCGTCCGCCCCATCAGGCCGCCGGCCTGGTCGACGCTGGTCAGCCGCACCGGGGCGAGCGCCGCCAGCGCCGTGTTGTTGTAGCCGGCGAGGGAGAGGTCGTCCGGTACGGCGAGGCCAAGCTCGCGGGCGGCCCTGAAGACGCCCATCGCCGCCACGTCGGCGCCCGCGAACACGGCGGTGGGCCGGGGGCCCGAGGTCAGCAGCTCCATGCCGGCGCGGTAGCCGCCCTCCTCCGAGTAGGCGGTCGTCGCGATCCGCGCGTACGCGTCGAGGCCGTGCCGCCGCATCGCCTGCCGGTAGCCACGGCGCTGTACCCGCTCGGGCGTGCCGGTCCACCCCGTGCCCGCGTTGCCGTGCGCGGAGGTCAGGGCTATCCGCCGGTGCCCGAGGCCCGCCAGGTGGTCGACGACCAGCGCCGCGCCCTCCGCGTCGGCGTCCACCACCGTGTCGTACGCGTCGGCGGTGTCGTGGTGGCCGATGACCACGGTCGGCACGGACGCCGCCACGCCGAGCACCTCCCGGCGGGCGAAGCCGGGCCCGATCAGGATCAGCCCGTCCATCTGCCGGTCCACCATGGCCCGCGCGAGCCGCGCCTGGTCCTCGGCGCCGAAGCCGGCGGCGCCGAGCAACAGCTGGTACTCGGTGGCGCGCAGGTGCTCGCCCACCCCGTCGAGGATGTCCGCGAAGGACGCGTTGCGCAGGTTGTCCAGGAGCACGCCGATCGTGTACGTACGGCCTCTCATGCCCCGCGCGGCGGCGTGCGGCCGGTAGTCCAGCTCGGCCATCGCGCCACGGACCCGCTCCCGCATCGCGTCGCTGACTCCGTATGCGTTCCTGAGCACCTTCGAGACCGCCGAGGTGGACACGCCCGCGTGCCGGGCCACATCGGTGATCGTCACGCGCCGCCCGCCGCCGACCGGGTGCATTGCCGCGCCTCCGCTTTCCGGCCGTCCGCGATCGGGTACAGTCGTGGTTTCACTACAACGTTCTCCAACCCTACGCACGCGTCTTGACCTCGAACGGGTGCTCGGTCCTACGGTTGGCCACCCCCGGTCGGAGAACGTTCTACAGCGAGGAGCCGCACCATGGGACAGTCGGCGCCCGGCGACCGTACCGCCGGAAGCTCCGCGGAAGACGTACAGGTCAAGGACGGCGTCCAGGCCGACCGTGTCAGCCGCCGGCAGTGGCGGTGGTCCGCGCTCGCCGGCATGGCGTCCTATCTCGACGCGGGCTCGATCGTGGCGATCGGCTCGGGTCTCGCCCTCTTCCAGGAGCACCTCCACCTCGCCACCTCGGGCTTCACCGGCGTCGGCGCGCTCGCCGCCATAGGGCCCAACGCGATCGGCGCGGCCATCGGCTCGTTCATCGGCGGCCGGCTCGGCGACAGGCTCGGCCGCAAGCGGATCTACCAGTACGACCTGCTGGTGTACGCGGCCGCCGTGCTGCTGATCGCGCTCTCCGTGAACTCCTGGATGCTCTTTCTCGGCACGTTCGTGGTCGGCGTCGCGGTGGGCGCCGACGTGCCCACGTCGCTCGCGCTGGTCGGCGAGTTCTCGCCGGTCAGGGCGCGCGGCAAACTGCTCGGGCTGACCCAGGTGGCGTGGAACATCGGGCCCATGATCGTGCTGCTGCTCGCGCTCGCCCTGTCCCACCTGGGCCTGCTCGGCATCCGGATCGTCTTCCTGCACCTGGTGGCGGTCGCGATCGTGACCTGGGCGATGCGCCGCGGCATGACCGAGTCCGCGATGTGGAAGGCCGCGGCCGAGCGCGGCGCGGCGAACACGGCGCGGGTGCGGGCCCTGTTCCGCGGCACCCACCTCAAGGCGCTGTGCTGGACGGGCGGCTTCTACGTCTTCCAGGGCCTCGCGGCCGGGACCGCCGGTCTCTTCACCCCGTACATGGTCAAGAACCTGGGCGCGGGCGACCAGACCGTCTCCGTCGCCCTGTCCTGCGCGGGCTTCGGCATCGGGATCGTCGCGACGGTCTTCGTCTACATGCCGCTGAGCGACCGGGACCACCACACCCGCAAACAGCTGTGGGCGGCGGGCGCGGTGATGCAGATCGCCGCGTACGCGCTGTTCCTGATCTTCCCCTTCACGGTGCCGACGATCCTGCTCAACACGTTCCTCTTCGGGGTGGGCGCCTCGCTCGCGGGCGACGCCTTCTACAAGACCGTCAGCCAGGAGCTGTTCCCGACGATGCTGCGGGGCACCGCGCAGGGCTTCACCTTCGGTGTGGCGCGCGCCTGCCTCGGCGTGTGGAGCTACTACGTGCCGCATCTGGCGAGCGCAGGCATCACCTCCGTCGCGGCGCTGCTGTGCGCGTTCCTGCTGATCAGCGGGTGCGTCGGGTTCTTCTTCATGCCGAACACCGTGGGCAAGCCGCTCGACCGCATCCAGCTGGAACGCACGACCTGAGCGCAGAAAGGTTCCCCCCGTGACCGTCGACGAGCCCCTGCGGCCGGCCGGGCAGGCACGGCTGCTGTCCCGCTTCACCGACCCGGCCCCCGAGTACGGGCCGCTGCCGCTGTGGTGGTGGAGCGGCGCCACGGTCACCAGGGAGCGGCTGCGGCGGCAGATGGGCCGGCTGCTCGCGCAGGGCGTGCACCAGGCGGTGGTGATCTGCCTCGCGCCGACGGGCCCGATGTTCGGCTCACTGGCCGACGACCCGCCGTATCTGAGCCCGGAGTGGCTCGCCCTCCTCGACGGCGCCTGCGCGGACGCCGACGAGCTGGGTTTCACCCTGTGGATGTACGACCAGATCGGCTTCTCCGGGGCCAACTTCCAGGGGCTGCTGACCGCGCGGAACCCCGGGTTCGCCGGGCTCGCCCTGCACCGCACCACCGAACGCACCGGCCACGGGCGCGCGGTGGTGCGCCCGCCCGCGGGGCACACGGCGCTCGCCGCGCGCGCCACCCCGCTCGGCGGCGGGGCGGGCGGGCCGGTTCCGGTACCGCTCGACGCGGACGGCGCGGCACACTGGGACGGCCCGCCCGCGCTGCTCACCCTGGTGCACAGCGGCGTCAGCGGCTTCGACTACTTCGGCGAGGAGGCGTGCGCCGCGCTCCTCGACCGGGTGCACGGGACGCTTGAGCGCCACGTCGGCAAGTGGTTCGGCCGTTCCATCGGCGGCTTCTTCCAGGACGAGCTGCCCGCCCTGCCCACCTGGGGCCGGGACTTCGCCGCCACCTTCGCCGAGGCGTACGGCTACGACCTGGTGCCGCGGCTGCCCTGCCTGTGGGACGCGGACGCGGGCGACGCCGCGGCGGCCCGCGTGCGGCGCGACTACCAGGAGCACAGGGCGCAGCTCGGCACCCGCGCGTTCTTCGGCCCGCAGCGCGCCCGGCTCGCCCGGCACGGACTGCTCTGCGGCTTCGACCAGCCGTCCCCCGCGCGCGAGGGCGACCCGGTCGGCGGGGTGCAGGTGTACGGCGACTACCACGCCACGCACCGCGGCTACGGCGCGCCGGGCAGCGACCACTGGGGCGACGCCAAGGTGCACAGCTCCATGGCGCACGCGGGCGGCGAGCCCCGCACCTGGATCGAGGCGTTCCACTCGTCGGGCTGGGGCGGCACGCTGGAGGAGACGTACGACTGGCTCGCGCCGTTCCTGCGCAGGGGCGCGAACCTCTACGACCCGCACGCCGTCTACTACGCGACGCCGGGCGGCTGGTGGGAGTGGGCGCCGCCGTCCACCTGCTGGCGGCAGCCGTACTGGCCCCAATACCACGTGTTCGCCCGCGCGGTGGCGCGGCTGTGCTCGGTACTGACGGCGGGCGACCACGTCTGCGATACGGTCCTGCTCTCGCCCACCACGACGGCGCAGGCGCTGCTGACGCCGGACGGCCCGTTGCCGGGCGCGCGCGAGGCGGCGGCTCTCTACCACTGGCTGAACGGCGTGGGCACCTGGTTCGCCGAGCGGCGCGGCGTGCTGGAGCGCGCGGGGCTCGACCACGACGTCCTCGACGAGACGGCGCTCGCCGCGGCGGCCGTCACGGTGGACGCCGCGGGGCCGCTGCTCGCGCTGCGCGGCGAGAAGTACCGGACGGTGGTGCTGCCGGGACCCCCCGCGCTGCACACGGCCGCCGCGGGCGTGCTCGCGGCCTTCGCGCGGGCCGGCGGGCGGGTGGTGTGCGCGGGCCGGGCGCCCGGTCTGTTCCTCGGTGGCGGCGAAGGCGACGGTGGCGGCGCTTTCGCCGGGGCTCTCGCGGACGGCCTGGTCACCGTGGTCGAGGACCCGGAGGAGGTGCCCGCAGCCGTCGTGCGGGGCCCGGTGCGTGTCGCGGCCGACGCGCCCTTCCTGCTGCGCCGCGCGGGCTCCACGCACGTCCTCGCGCTGACGGCCCACGACGAGGAGACGGGCACCCGGGCCCCGATCGTCTCGCTCGGCACCGGCGACTGGACGGCGCAGGACAACTTCTCCTGGTCGGAGTACTGGCGGCAACTGCACGAGAACGGCTACGCCTATGTCTCCCCCGCCGGGCGCACCGCCGCGGTGCGGATCGAGGGGCTCGCGGCGGCGCCCCGCGCCCAGCGCTGGGACCCGGGCACCGGCGAGCGCACGGAGCTGGCCGTGGCGCCGGCCGCCGGGGGCGGCTGGCGCCTCGACGTGCCGTTCGCCGACGGCGCGGTGGCGCTTGTGGTGTTCGGCGCTGACCTGCCCGCGCCGACCCGGCGTCCGCTGCCGCCGCCCACCGGTGCCGTCGCGGTGGGGCCCTGGCGGGCACTGGCCGTCTCGACCCTCGACAACGACGAGGGCGACCTGGCCGCCGCCGACCGGCGCGGTGTGCTGCCGGTGGAGGTGTGGCGGATGGAGCACAGGACCGGCAGCCCAGGGGGCAGTGGGAGCTGGCGTCCCGTGACGGCGGGCTTCGGCCCCTTCGCCCTGGTGCGGCACGGCGGGGGCGACTACGAGCCGGTCGAGTGGTCGCTCTCGCGCGGGGTGCGCAAGGACCCCGCGCACGACTACCGGCTCGGCCCGAAGGGGTACGTGCCGGAGGAGTTCCTCGACGTGCGGCAGGTCGCGGCGGGTGGCGAGGTGTCCGTACGGACGCACCTGGCGCTGCCGCCGGCACCCGGGCCCCGGTGGCTCGCGGTGGGCGCGAACGCGGCGCGCCGGGTCCTGGCGGACGGGCGCGAGCTGCCCGTCGAGGGCGACGGCTACCAGTCGTTCAGCCCGCTGCCCGCGGACCTCGCGGGCCGCACGGTCCCGGTCGAGCTGGTCCTCACGGCCCGCGAGGACGGCCCGGTGCGGGCCTCCTTCGCGGTGGTGCGCGACCGGGAGGCGTACCGCAGGCCGGAGTGGATGTCGGCGGGCGGCACCCCGCGCGGGGGCCGTACGTGCGACCTGACGCGGCGGTTCGTGCTGGACGCGCCGCCCGCCGACCCCGTGGTGCAGGTCGGCAGCGACGGGGCGTGCACGGTGCTGCTGAACGGCGTGGAGGTGGGCCGTCAGGGCGACTTCAACCCGTACCCGGGCCACCGCGAGGTCCGGGTGCACCCCTATGACCTGGGCGGGCTGCTGCGCGTCGGGGAGAACACGCTGACCCTGCGGCTGACCGACGCGGGTGGCCGGGCGACGGCCGCCGTGCTCGACTCGCCGCCCGCCCGCCGGGGCGGCCTCGGGCTGTGCGGCGACGCCTCGTGGACGGCCGTCGTCGACGGCGTCGCCGCGCCCGCCGTGCTGCGCCCCACGCAGCTGGGCCGCGATCCGCGGTGCGTCTGCGCGTGGGCGCGTCCCCATCCGCTGCCAGGGGCGCACTGGCTGGAGCCCGCGGCGGCGCAGGGCGGCGCCGTCGAGCCGGTGGTGCCCGACCTGGCGCCGGGGCCCGAGCGGGTGGAGTGGCTGCGGTTCACCGCGCCGCTCGGCGCGCGCGCCCTGCGGGTGCCGACGGCGCTGCCCGTCGAGGTACTGGTCGGCGGGGTCACGTACACGCCGGACGCGGCCGGCCGGGTGGCGCTGCCGCGACCGGCCCCCGCGGGGACACAGGTGGTGCTGCGGGTGCGTGCGCGCGACGGGCGCAGGGGCGGCGCGCTGCTGTCAGGACCGGTCACCGCGGAGCTCGCGGAGGTGCCCGCGCCGCTGGTGAGTTGGGAGGAGCTGGGGCTCCGCGCGCTGGGCGGCGCGGTGCGCTACCGGGCCGAGGTGACGCTCCCCGCCCGCCCGGAGGGCCGCACGCTGCTCGACCTCGGCGAGGTGCGCGGCACGGTGGAGGTCGCCGTCAACGGGGTGCCCTGCGGGGAGCGCGTGTGGGGTCCGTGGGCGGTGGAGGTGACGGACGCGCTGCGCGCGGGCGCCAACACCGTGGAGGTGGTGGTGCGGGGCACGCTCGCCGGATACCTCGACGACGCGTCGCCGACCCGGGCCGTGGCCGCGGGCCAGGTCAGGTCGGGACTGTTCGGACCGGTCCGGCTGCTCGGACACGCCAAGCTGCCCTGAGCCCCCGGGCCCCGCCGCACGGATGGCGATGAACTCGCAGGTCAGGATGGGGTCTTCGACCCTGAGCCGTCGACCGGGCCGGCGGACTTTACGCATACTTTTATACAGCCATAAGAGTGATATGGCTGTTTCTTACGGGCGATTCGGACGTGGGACGTGCCATGAAGGAGGAGCACAGCAACTCCAGCGAAAGAAGGACTTCATGCACGCATCGCGTGTGGGGCGCCGGGTCGCCACCACCGTCTCCGGGCTTCTGATCGCGGGCACGGCCGCCCTGGCCGCCACCCCGGCGAACGCGGCCTCCCCGGTCCCCCAGGGCGACTCGCACGCCGCGGCCGCCCAGCCCGGCCAGGCCCCCGCGGGGCAGCCGCGCGGCAAGGTCGTGGCGCGCCTCCCGCTCTCGATCCGCGAGCGGGCCACGACCAACTCCCGCTCCCTGGGCAGCCTCCAGCCCGGTTCGGTCGTCTACCTGCGCTGCAAGGTCCGCGGCCAGAACGTCGACGGCAACAACCTCTGGTACCGCCTCGGCGGCGGGCGAGGCGGGTACGTCGCCGCCCGCTACGTGCAGAACCTCTCGCCCGTCCCGTACTGCTGACGTCCCCCCGCTCCGCACTCTGCCGCCGGCCGCCTCGCGCGACCGGCGGCGGAGCCGTTTCCGGGGGCCTTCGGACCCCGCGTCCCCGCCCGGCTCCGGGAGTGCTTGCAAAAGATTTCCCTGTGACAAGTATTGTCGGGTGGAATCGAGGGCAGAAGGGGGCTGCCCCACCTCGACCGTGAAGGGAAAGGTCATGTCCGTCACCACCGCGAGCGCCACGGAGCGTGCCACCGAACTGCCGAGGATCGAGGACCCGGAGGCCGTCTCACCCGTCGACGCGCGGGCCCTGTCGAAGCTGTTCTTCGACCGGCTGCAGGTCCTTGAGGAGGGCACGCCCGAGTACGCGTACGCCCGCAACACCCTCATCGAGATGAACATGTCCCTCGTGCACTTCGCGGCCCGGCGCTTCGGCCGCCGCGACCAGACCGAGGACATGATCCAGGTCGGCATGATCGGCCTGATCAAGGCGATCGACCGGTTCGACCTGAGCCGGGAGAACGAGTTCGCCACGTTCGCCGTGCCGTACATCGTCGGGGAGATCAAGCGGTTCTTCCGGGACAGCACCTGGGCGGTGCACGTCCCGCGCCGCCTCCAGGAGATGCGCGTCGAGCTGGCCAAGGCGCGCGACGTGCTCTCCGCGCGCCTCGACCGCGAGCCCACGGTCGCGGAGCTCGCGGCCCACCTCGGCCGCTCGGAGGAGGAGATCACCGACGGCCTGATCGCCGCGAACGGCTACAGCACCGACTCCCTCGACATGCCGTACGAGGGCGGGGACGGCGGCGCGCACAGGTCGGCGACGCTCGCCGACTCGATCGGCGCCTGCGATCCCGGGATGGAGCTGGTGGAGGACCTGACCTCGCTCGCGCCGCTCCTCGCGCGGCTTGACGAGCGGGACCGCACGATCCTGGAGCTGCGCTTCGGCAAGGAGTGGACGCAGACGGAGATCGGCAACGCGCTCGGCATCTCGCAGATGCACGTGTCACGGCTGCTCAACCGCACCTTGAAGACGCTGCGTTCCGGCATGCTCACCGAGCACTGAGCCGCTCGCGCGCGTGGGCCCGGTACCCCCGCCGGGCCCACGCGCGTTCCGCCACGCGGACCGCGGGCTGACGCACCGCCCCGGGCGGCCCCCGAGAGCCTTCAGGCGCCCACCGGATGCCGGTGGGCGCCTGAAGGTGACTGCTGGTGTCCGAGGGGGGACTTGAACCCCCACGCCCGATAAAGGGCACTAGCACCTCAAGCTAGCGCGTCTGCCATTCCGCCACCCGGACGAGTGGTCTGCCGCAGCGCTGCCGCCGCGGTGACGTGGTCAACGATACCAGGGGTTCGGGGCGTGTTTCACCGCCATATCCGGTGGTCAGGGCTGGGCCCCGCCGGGCGGCCCGGGTGACGGGCCGGTCCGGCGGGGTCCTCGGTGCCCGGGGTCAGGGCATCAGGTGGTAGTCGGGGAAGTTGCCGGGCAGGCGCTCCCCGGCGGGGCCGTCGGTCACGGCGCGTACGAGCAGGTCCCCGCCGACGAAGGCGCCGCGCCAGGCGTGGCCGAAGCCGCCGAACAGCTCGTCGCGGTCGCCACGCGAACGGGGCTTGCCCCGGCCGACCTTGAAGGCCCGCACCTGGGGCGCGAGCCGGTCGTAGGCGGCCGGGTCGTCGGTGGACAGGGTGGCGACGAGCGCGCCGTTGGACGCGTTCATCGCGGCGAGCAGCTCCGCCTCGGTGTCGACGAGGACGATCGTGTCGACGGGGCCGAACGGCTCGGCGTGGTGCAGCGGCGAGGACGGCGGCGGGTTGAGCAGGGTGACGGGCGCCAGATAGGCGTCGCGGGAGCCGCCCGCGGGGAAGGCGGCGTCGCGCAGGGTACCCTCGTGCAGCGGGACCGCGCCGCGGTCGACGGCCTCGGCGACCTGGTCGCGCAGCTCCTTCGCCTTGGCGGCGTTGACGAGCGGGCCGAAGTCCAGCTCGGGCAGCGGGTCGTCGGGGTCGGCGACGGCGAGGGGGTGGCCGACGCGCACCGACCGCACGGCCGGCAGGTAGGCGTCGAGGAAGTCGGCGAACAGCGAGCGCTGCACCACGAAGCGCGGGTAGGCGGTGCACCGCTGCTTGCCGTAGTCGAACAGCTTCGGTACGACGGCGGCCAGCGCGGAGAAGTCGGTGAAGTTCCAGACGCCCCAGGTGTTGAGGCCCTCCTGTTCGAGGATGTGCCGCTTGCCCAGGTCGGTGACGGCGGTGGCGATGCGCGCGCCGGTGTCCCGGCCGCCGACGAACGAGACGCATCCGATCTCGGGTGAGTTGACGAGCGCCGCGGAGAGCTCCCTGCCGCTGCCGCTGACCAGGGAGACGGGCAGCCCCGCGCGGGCGGCGAGGGCGCACGCGAGGGTCAGGCAGGCCACTCCGCCGTCGGTGGGGGTCTTGGCGATGACGGCGTTGCCCGCGAGCACCTGTACCAGCATCGCGTGGACCAGCACGGACATCGGATAGTTCCAGCTGGCGATGTTGGAGACGGGGCCGTCGAGGGGGGTGCGTCCCGCCGTCATCCGGTCGATCTCGGCCACGTACCAGCGCACGCCGTCGATCGCCCGGTCGACGTCGGCGCGGGCGAGCCGCCAGGGCTTGCCGATCTCCCAGACGAGCAGCAGGGCCAGCAGGTCGCGGTGGTCGGCGAGGGCGTCGAGCGCGGCCGAGACGCGGGCCTTGCGCTCGGCGAGCGGGGTGTGGCGCCAGGCCCTGTGCTGGTCGAGGCAGGCGCGCACCGCCCGGCCCGCGGTCCCCGGGTCGAGCATGGGCGGCCCGGCGACGGCGGTGCCGTCGACGGGGCTGGTGGCGGACAGGGAGCTGCCGTCCGCGTGCCAGGTGCCGGCCCAGAGGTTGCGGACGCGGTCGTCCTGGAACGCCTCGGGGGCGGCGGCGAGCGCGCGGCGCCAGGCGTCGTCCCAGCCGGTGCCCGGCTTGCGGGCGAGGGGGCGCTGTGCGGTGGCGGCGGGGGTGGTCGTGGGTGCCATGGAGGGTCTCCGCTCGTGAGGTGGGCGGGGTTGTATGGCTGCTGTGGTGCGCGCCGGGGCGCGTCCGGTCCCGCCCTGCGGGCCGGACGCGCCCCGGCGGTGCCGTGCGGGTGCGGCCGCCGGGCCGCACCGGTGTTCGCCGGGCGCGGTACGCCGCCGGTGGCGCGGCCGCCCTCAGAGGCGGTCGCGGACCAGCCGTGCCGTTTCTGACGGGGTGGACCCGACGCGCACACCCACCTCCTCAAGCGCCTTCTTCTTGGCGTCCGCCGTACCGGAGGAGCCGGACACGATGGCTCCCGCATGACCCATGGTCCTGCCCTCCGGCGCGGTGAATCCGGCGAGGTAGCCGACGACCGGCTTCGTGACGTGCTCGGCTATGTAGGCGGCGGCGCGTTCCTCCGCGTCGCCGCCGATCTCACCGATGAGCACGATCAGCTCCGTCTCCGGGTCGTGCTGGAAGGCGGAGAGGCAGTCGATGTGGCTGGTGCCCACGACGGGGTCGCCGCCGATGCCGACCGCCGAGGAGAAGCCGATCTCCCGCAGTTCGTACATGAGTTGGTAGGTGAGCGTGCCGGACTTGGAGACGAGTCCGATCCGGCCGGGCTCGGGGGCGATGTCGGCCGGGATGATTCCCGCGTTCGACTGTCCCGGACTGATGAGGCCGGGACAGTTGGGACCGACGACCCTCGTGCCCTTCTCCCCAGCGTACGCCAGGAAGACGACGGCGTCGTGTACGGGAATGCCCTCCGTGATCACGACGGCGAGCGCGATGCCCGCGTCTGCGGCCTCCAGCACGGCCGCCTTGGCGGACGGCGGCGGCACGAAGACCACGCTGACCGTGGCGCCGGTGGCCGCCATGCCCTCGGCGACGGAGCCGAAGACGGGCACCGCGACCCGGGCGCCTTCCCCGCCCCCGGGCCCAGGGGGGACGTCGAAGTCGACGGTCCTGCCGGCCTTGCGGGGATTGACGCCGCCGACCACCCGGGTCCCTGCGGCCAGCATCCTGCGGGTGTGCTTCATGCCCTCGCCGCCGGTCATGCCCTGCACGAGGACCCTGCTCTCCTTGGTCAGGAAGATCGCCACGTTTTCGCTCCTCACTCGGCGTGCGCGAGGACGGCGGCCTGGCGCGCCGCGCCGTCCATGGTGGTGGCCTGCTGGACGAGCGGGTGCGCGCGGTCTTCGAGTATCCGCCGGCCGCGTGCCGCGCTGTTGCCGTCGAGGCGGACGACGAGCGGCTTGGTGAGGGCGACCGACTCCAGGGCCCTGACGATGCCCTCGGCGACGGCGTCGCACGCGGTGATGCCGCCGAAGACGTTGACGAACACGGACCGCACGTCCGGGTCGGAGAGGATGACGGCCAGGCCGTCCGCCATGACCTGGGCGGAGGCTCCGCCGCCGATGTCGAGGAAGTTGGCGGGGCGCGCGCCGCAGCCCGCGACCACGTCGAGGGTCGACATGACGAGTCCCGCGCCGTTGCCGATGACGCCGACCTCGCCGTCGAGCTTGACGTAGTTGAGGCCTCTCTCCGCAGCCGCCGCCTCCAGCGCGTCCGTCCCGGAGTCGCGCCTGCTCTCACCCCAACGCTCCTGACGGAAGCGGGCGTTGTCGTCGAGGGTGACCTTGCCGTCGAGGGCGACGATGCGGCCGTCTGCGGCCCGCACGAGCGGGTTGACCTCGACCAGCAGGGCGTCCTCGCGCACGAGCACCTGCCACAGGCCGCGCAGCACGGGGGCGGTGTCCGCGGGCAGCCCCGCGGCGACCGCGATCTCCGCCGCCCTGGCCTCGGTGACGCCCTCCGCCGGGTCGACGGGGATCCTGGCGACGGCCTCCGGCCGGGTGGCCGCCACCTCCTCGATCTCCATGCCGCCCTCGGCCGAGGCGATGGCGAGGAACGTGCCCGCGGCCCGGTCGAGGACGTAGGAGGCGTAGAACTCCCGCTCGATGTCGACGGTTTCCGCGAGCATCACCGTGCGCACGGTGTGTCCCTTGATGTCCATACCGAACATCTGACGGGCCGTCAGTTCTGCGGCCGCGGGATCGGACGCGAGCTTCACCCCGCCTGCCTTGCCGCGGCCACCGGTCTTCACCTGCGCCTTCACCACGACGCGCCCGCCGAGGCGTTCGGCCGCGGCGCGCGCCTCCTGCGGACTTCGGACGGTCTCCGCCGCGGAGACCGGTATGCCGTGGTCCGCGAAGAGTTCCCTGGCTTGGTACTCGTACAGATCCATGCCGCTCCTCTTTTTGCGTCAAGTGCCGCACGCCCCCTGGACACCACCCCACGGATGAGGGATAACAAGGTTCATACAGTATTCGTAGACTGTATGCAATGTACCGGGAGCGCTTCGCGGCGTTCTGACGAAGGGACGGGAACACTCCATGCCCGACGATCCCCAGGGACAGATATCCGGTGGCCACCTCGTCGCCAAGGCGCTCAAGGCGGAGGGGGTGGAGCGCGTCTACACCCTCTGCGGCGGCCACATCATCGACATCTACGACGGGTGCGTGGACGAGGGCATCGACGTCGTCGACGTACGCCACGAACAGGTCGCCGCGCACGCCGCGGACGGCTACGCGCGCATCACCGGCAGGCCGGGGTGCGCGGTGGTCACCGCGGGACCCGGTACCACCGACGCCGTCACCGGCGTCGCCAACGCCTTCCGCGCCGAGTCGCCGATGCTGCTGATCGGCGGTCAGGGCGCCCACACCCAGCACAAGATGGGCTCACTCCAGGACCTGCCGCACGTCGACATGATGACGCCCATCACCAAGTTCGCCTCCACGGTGCCGGACACCGCGCGCGCCGCCGACATGGTCTCGATGGCCTTCCGCGAGTGCTACCACGGCGCTCCTGGTCCGTCCTTCCTCGAGATCCCCCGCGACGTGCTCGACGCCAGGGTCCCGGTGGAGAAGGCGCGGGTACCACGGGCCGGCGGGTACCGCGCCTCCACCCGCACCGCGGGCGACCCCGACGCGATCGAGAGGCTCGCCGACCTGCTGGTCGCGGCCGAGAAGCCGGCCGTCCTGCTGGGCAGCCAGGTGTGGTCGACGCGCGGCACCGACGCCGCCGTCGGCCTGGTGCGCACGCTCAACATCCCGGCGTACATGAACGGCGCCGCGCGCGGCTCGCTGCCACCCGGCGACCCGCACCACTTCCAGCTCTCCCGGCGCTACGCGTTCTCCAACGCCGACGTGATCGTGATCGTCGGCACGCCCTTCGACTTCCGGATGGGGTACGGCAAGCGGCTCTCCCCCGGCGCGACGGTCGTGCAGATCGACCTCGACTACCGCACCGTCGGCAAGAACCGCGACATCGACCTCGGCATCGTCGGCGACGCGGGCCTCGTCCTCAAGTCCGTCGCCGAGGCGGCGAGCGGCCGCGTCAACGGCGGGGCGGCACGCCGCAAGAGCTGGCTCGACGAGCTGCGCGCCGTGGAGCGGGCCGCGCTGGAGAAGCGGCTGCCGAGCCTGCGCTCCGACGCCTCCCCGATCCACCCCTACCGACTGGTCAGCGAGATCAACGACTTCCTCACCGAGGACTCGATCTACATCGGCGACGGCGGCGACATCGTCACCTTCTCCGGCCAGGTCGTCCAGCCCAAGTCGCCGGGCCACTGGATGGACCCGGGCCCGCTCGGCACCCTCGGCGTGGGCGTCCCCTTCGTCCTCGCGGCCAAGCAGGCGCGCCCGGACAAGGAGGTCGTCGCCCTCTTCGGCGACGGCGCGTTCTCGCTGACCGGCTGGGACTTCGAGACGCTCGTCCGCTACAACCTGCCGTTCGTCGGGATCGTCGGCAACAACTCCTCGATGAACCAGATCCGTTACGGCCAGGCCGTCAAGTACGGCAAGGACCGCGAGCGGGTCGGCAACACCCTCGGGGACGTGCACTACGACATGTTCGCCCGGATGCTGGGCGGTTACGGCGAGGAGGTGCGCGATCCCGCGGACATCGGCCCCGCGCTGCGCCGCGCCCGCGAGTCCGGGCTGCCCTCCCTCATCAACGTGTGGGTCGACCCGGACGCGTACGCGCCCGGAACGATGAACCAGACCATGTACAAGTGAGGAGTCGCTCTCATGACCCAGGCAGTGGAAGCCGCCGCGGGCACCCGGGCGCTGGCCGGCGTGCGCGTCCTCGACATGACGCACGTGCAGTCGGGCCCCTCCGCCACCCAGCTGCTCGCGTGGCTCGGGGCGGACGTGGTCAAGCTGGAGGCGCCGAGCGGTGACATCACCCGCAAGCAGCTGCGGGACCTCCCGGACGCGGACTCGCTGTACTTCACCATGCTCAACTGCAACAAGCGGTCCATCACCCTCAACACCAAGACGGAGCGCGGCAAGGAGATCCTGACCGAGCTGATCCGCCGCTCCGACGTGATGGTGGAGAACTTCGGCCCCGGCGCAGTGGACCGGATGGGCTTCACCTGGGAGCGGATCCACGCGATCAACCCGCGGATCGTCTACGCCTCCATCAAGGGCTTCGGCGAGGGCCCGTACACCGACTTCAAGGCGTACGAGGTGGTCGCGCAGGCGATGGGCGGCTCGATGGCCACCACCGGATTCGAGGACGGCCCGCCGACCGCGACCGGCGCGCAGATCGGCGACTCGGGCACCGGGGTGCACGCGGTGGCCGGCATCCTCGCCGCGCTGTACCAGCGGGAGTCCACCGGGCGCGGCCAGCGGGTGAACGTCGCGATGCAGCACGCCGTGCTCAACCTGTGCCGGGTCAAGCTGCGCGACCAGCAGCGCCTCGCGCACGGCCCGCTGCGCGAGTACCCCAACAGGGACTTCGGCGACGAGGTCCCGCGCAGCGGCAACGCGAGCGGCGGCGGCCAGCCCGGCTGGGCGGTGCGGTGCGCGCCCGGCGGACCCAACGACTACGTGTACGTGATCGTCCAGCCGGTGGGCTGGGCCCCGATGACCGAACTGATCGGCAGGCCCGAGCTGGCCAACGACCCCGACTGGGCGACGCCCGAGGTGCGGCTGCCGAAGCTGGGGAAGATGTTCCAGCTGATCGAGGAGTGGACCTCAGGCCTGCCCAAGTGGGAGGTGCTGGAGAAGCTCAACGCCCACAACATCCCCTGCGGCCCGATCCTCTCCACCAAGGAGATCATCGAGGACGCCTCGCTCGCCGCCAACGGGATGGTCGTGGAGGTCGAGCACCCCACGCGCGGCAGCTTCACCACGGTCGGCAGCCCGCTCAAGCTGTCGGACTCCCCCGTCACCGTGACGACGTCCCCCCTCCTCGGCGAGCACAACACCGAGGTGTACGGCGAACTCGGCCTCGACGACGAGGAGCTGAGCATCCTGAAGACGAACGGAGTCATCTAGTGTCTCGAAACGGGACTGCCAGGCCGGCCGTACGGGCCGTGCTGGACGCGGCGCTGGCCGAGGGCCGCACCGCGCTGACCGCGCCCGAGGGAAAGGCGGTCGCCGACGCGTACGGCATCCCCACCCCCGCGGAGGCGCTCGCGGAGTGCTCCGACGACGCGGTCCGCCTCGCGGACCGGATCGGCTTCCCGGTGGCGCTGAAGATCGTCTCGCCCGACATCCTGCACAAGACCGACGCGGGCGGTGTGCGGGTCGGCCTGTCGTCGGCGGCCGAGGTACGCGGCGCCTTCACCTCGATCGTGTCCAACGCGAAGGCGTACGCGCCGGACGCGCGGATCCTCGGGGTGCAGGTCCAGCAGATGGTGCCGGAGGGCACCGAGGTGCTGGTGGGCACGGTCACCGACCCGACCTTCGGCAAGATCGTCGCCTTCGGGCTCGGCGGTGTGCTGGTCGAGGTGCTCAGGGACGTGACCTTCCGGCTCGCGCCTGCGAGCGAGGAGGACGCCCTGTCGATGCTGGACGGCATCCGCGCGGCCGAGGTGCTGCGCGGGGTGCGCGGCGGCGCGGCCGTGGACCGGGCGGCGCTCGCCGGCCTGATCGTGCGGGTGTCGCGGCTCGCGGCGGACTTCCCGGAGATCGCTGAGGTCGACCTCAACCCGGTGTTCGCGACGGACTCCGGCGTGATGGCCGCCGACGTGCGGGTCATCCTCAGCACACAGCAGCCGCCCGCCAGGCGGCGGTTCGGCCGCGAGGAGATCCTCACCTCGATGCGCAGGCTGATGGAGCCGGATGCGATCGCGGTGATCGGCGCCTCCAACGAGCAGGGCAAGATCGGGAACTCGGTCATGCGCAACCTGGTCGACGGCGGCTTCCGCGGCGACATCCACCCGGTGAACCCGAAGGCCGACGACATCCTCGGCCGCAAGGCGTACAGGAGCGTCACCGACGTGCCGGGCGAGCCGGACGTGGCGGTGTTCGCGATCCCGGCGAAGTCCGTGCCCGGCGCGCTCGAAGAGGTGGGCCGCAAGGGCATACCCAACGCGGTGCTGATCCCCTCCGGCTTCGCCGAGACGGGCGAACACGAGCTCCAGGCACGGATCGTGGCCATCGCAGAGGAGTACGGCGTCCGGCTGCTCGGGCCCAACATCTACGGCTACTACTCGACCTGGCAGGACCTGTGCGCCACGTTCTGCACACCGTACGACGTGAAGGGCGGGGTCGCGCTCACCTCGCAGTCCGGCGGCATCGGCATGGCGATCCTCGGCTTCGCGCGGACCACGAAGACCGGTGTGTCGGCGATCGTCGGCCTCGGCAACAAGTCGGACCTGGACGAGGACGACCTGCTCACCTGGTTCGGCGAGGACCCGCATACCGAGTGCATCGCGATGCACCTTGAGGACCTCAAGGACGGCCGGGCTTTCGTCGAGGCGGCCAGGGCCACCGTGCCGAAGAAGCCCGTGGTGGTGCTGAAGGCGGGCCGCACGGCGGCGGGCGCGAAGGCGGCCGGCAGCCACACGGGCGCGCTCGCGGGCGACGACGCCGTCTACGACGACGTGCTGCGGCAGGCGGGCGTCATCAGGGCGCCGGGCCTCGGCGAGATGCTGGAGTACGCGCGGGCGCTGCCCGTGCTGCCCGCGCCGAAGGGCGACAACGTCGTCATCATCACCGGGGCCGGCGGGTCGGGGGTGCTGCTGTCCGACGCGATCGTGGACAACGGCCTGCAGCTGATGGAGATCCCGGAGGATCTCGACGCGGCCTTCAGGAAGTTCATCCCGCCGTTCGGCGCCGCGGGCAACCCGGTGGACATCACGGGCGGCGAGCCGCCCTCGACGTACGAGAAGACGATCCGGCTCGGTCTTGAGGACCCCCGCATCCACGCGCTGGTGCTCGGCTACTGGCACACGATCGTCACTCCCCCGATGGTCTTCGCCGAGCTGACGGCGCGGGTCGTCGCGGAGTTCAGGGAGCGGGGCATCGAGAAGCCCGTCGTCGCGTCGCTCGCGGGCGACACCGAGGTGGAGGAGGCGTGCGCCTACCTCTACGAGCACGGCGTGGTGGCGTACCCGTACACCACGGAGAAGCCGGTGGAGGCGCTGGGCGCCAAGTACCGGTGGGCCCGCGCGGCGGGGCTGCTCACCACGTAACCGAACTCCTGAAGCACCAAGAGTCCGGACAGGGGGCGCTGGCCAGGTTCTTTGGAAGCCGAAGGAGACGATCACAGAGATGAGCAGCGACGTGGGGCGGGAGGCGGCGTCGGCCGGCTACCGCGAGGTCACGGACGGCAGGGGCCGCGTCTACCGCGTGGGCGAGAGCGACCGGGAGATCCTCGGCCACTCGCGCAGGCTGATGATGTGGCTGCCGTGGGCGGCGATGTTCGCGATCAGTGTGTTCGAGTACGCCTACGGTTCGGCCGAGGACGTGCTCTCGCAGGCCCACCACTGGACCCAGAGCAACACCTTCTGGATCCTCAGTGTGTGGACGTTCTTCCAGGCAGGCGTGTCGTTCCCGACCGGCTGGCTGCGGGAGAAAGGGTATCTGAAGGCCAGGGGCGCCGTGCTGCTCGGCTCGGTCCTCGCCCTGCTGGGGTTCCTGGCGATATCCCACTTCCACAACGTGTTCCTCGCCGTCATCGGCTTCGGTGTGTTCGGCGGGGTGGGTTCCGGTCTGGTCTACTCGACCTGCATCAACATGACGGGCAAGTGGTTTCCCGAGCGGCGCGGCAGTACGACCGGCTTCGTCAACGGCGGCTTCGCGTACGGCGCCGTGCCGTTCATCTTCGTGTTCAACTTCGCGTTCGACACCAGCAACTACCGGACGGTGCTCGACCTGGTCGGTGTGTACGTGATGGTGGTGCTGCTCGCGGTGGCCTGGTTCTTCAAGGACCCGCCGAAGAACTGGTGGCCTGCGCACGTGGACCCGCTCGCGCGGCGGCAGGGCGACGCGAGGACCGCGAGGGCCCTGGCGAAGAACCCGCCTGCCGTGAAGCAGTACACCCCCATGGAGGCCCTGCGGACGGGCCAGCTGCCGCTGATCTGGGTGCTGCTCGTGATCACCGCGGGCGTGTCCATCTTCGGGGTGTCCTTCCAGGTGCCGTTCGCGAAGGAGGTCGGCTTCGGGCCGCTGGTCGCGGCCAACTCCGCGGGTGTCCTGTCCGTCGTCAACGGCGTCGGGCGCGCGGTCGTCGGCTGGATGTCCGACGTGGTGGGCCGCAAGACGGCCCTGATCATCGTGATCCTGGTGCTCGGCCTCTCGCAGTTCGGCGTGTTGTGGGCGGGCGACATCCACAGCGAGTGGCTGTTCCTGGTGTTCGCGTTCTTCTCCGGGTTCGGCGGCGGCGCGTTCTACCCGATGTTCGCCACGCTTGTGCCGGACTACTTCGGTGAGAACAACAACGCGACGAACTACGGCATCGCGTACAGCGGCAAGGTGATCAGCGGCCTGTTCGGCTCGGGGCTCGGTTCGATGGTGATCGACGCCTGGGGTTACAACGGCGCGTATGTCACGGCCGGCGTGATCTCGCTGGTCGCAGCGGCGCTCGCACTGCTGCTGCGGCATCCGGGGGCCGGGCGGCGCGGCTCTGTGCCCGCGCCGAGCCCGGTGGGCGGGGCCACCTGACCGCACCCCGACCGGCGGCGGGCGGCGCACGGGGTCGCCGTCCGCCGCGGTGCGTGCTCCCGCCGGTCCCGGCGGCCGGGGGTCAGCCCCGGCGCCGCTCCGTCAGCGCGTGCAGGTGGTCCGCGGACCTGCGGGCGAACTTGAGGGAGTCCACGGGCTGGTCGTGCTCGACCTGCCAGTGGTGGGTGGTGCGGCCCTTGTGGGTGGCGTTGACCTTCTGGATGAAGGTCTTGTAGTCGATGTCGCCGTCGCCGACGTCGACCATGTCGTAGCCGTCCGCGGCCTGCGGGTCGTGGACGCCGTCCTTGACGTGGAACAGCGGGTAGCGGTGGGGCTGCTGGACCACGTAGTCGATGGGCTCGAAGGGGCGCGGCCTGCCCTCGGGGGTGACGCTGAAGCGGAACTGGGCGGTGTACGCCCAGTAGATGTCCATTTCGAGGAAGACGTAGCGCGGGTCGGTCTCGGCGAGCAGGACGTCGTAGAGGCGCACGTCCGGGTCGTCGGCGGCGAAGGCGAACTCGTCACCGTGGTTGTGCTGGTAGAACTTCATGCCGCGGGCTCTCGCGGCCTCGCCGTACGTGTTGAACTCGGCGGCGGCGCGCTTCCAGGCGTCGACGGTGTTGCCGTAGCGGCCGGGGCTCGAGGCGGTGCCGATGTGTTCGAGGCCGAGGGTCTCGGCGTCGTCGAGGACCGTGCCGAGGCTGGTGGCGAAGGTGTAGGCGGCCGGGTCGTCGCTGTGGTAGTTGACGTGGCTGCCGATGCCGCCCAGGCCGTAGCTCTTGGCGAGTCGGGCGATCTGCTTCACGGAGATCGGCCCGATGCCCTGGGTGTAGCCGGCGTACTCGATCTCGTCGTAGCCGAACTCCGACAGCTCCTTGAAGACGGAGGCGAAGCCGATCTCCTGGATCTTGTCGCGCAGCGAGTACAGCTGGATGCCGAGGCGGCCGGGCGGCAGCACGGGCCTGGTCGGCGCCGGCCTGCCCGCCGCCGGGGCGCGGGGCGCCGCGCCCGCGGTGCCCGCGCCGAGGCCGAGCAGGGCGGTGGCGCCCGCGCCCGCCGTGACGCCGAGCATGCCGCGCCTGCTGAGCCGGTGGGCGAGTGCGGCGTCGACGGTCTTCCTGCGCTTCATGGACGGGTCTCCTTCGGGGTTCCTTGGGGGTCTGCGAGGCCGAGCAGCAGGGACTTCACGCCGGTCGCCGCCACACGGCCGCCGACGGCACCGGGCGTGGAGCACAGCAGGACGGGGCCCTCCTCGTCGCTCGCCGGGAGGCGGCCGTGGCTGCCGCGGACCGGGGCCGCGTCGAGGGGGACGACGGCGAGCCGGTAGCGCATGCCGGTCTTCTTGCGGGCGATCGCGGCTGCGGCCCTGAGCCGTACGTAGGGGTCGTGGGGGTCCATGAACAGTTCGGCCGGGTCGTAGCCCGGCTTGCGGTGGATCTCCACGAGCCGCGCGAAGTCGGGGGCGCGGGCGTCGTCGAGCCAGTAGTAGTAGGTGAACCAGGCGTCGGGTTCCGCGACCGCGACCAGTTCGCCTGCGCGCGGGTGGTCGAGGCCGTGGCGCTTCTTGCCCGCGTCGTCGAGGAGTTCGGCGATGCCGCCGAGTCCGGCGAGCGCCTCCCGCACGGCCGTCAGCTCGCCCGGGCGGCCGGGCCTGCGGACGTAGACGTGGGCGACCTGGTGGTCGGCGACGGCGAAGGCGCGCGAGGCCATCGGGTCGAGGTACTCCATGCCGTCCTGGGTGTGCACGTCGAGCAGTCCGGCCCTGCGCAGGGCGCGGTTGATGTCGACGGGCCGCGACACGCTGGTGATGCCGTACTCGGAGAGCACGACGACGGTGCGGCCCTGCTCCCTCGCCTCGTCGAGGAGCGGTGCGAGTGCGGCGTCGAGGTCGGCGGCGGCGCGCAGGGAGCGCGGGTCGTCGGGGCCGTGGCGCTGGAGGTCGTAGTCGAGGTGCGGCACGTAGGCGAGCGCGAGGTCGGGGGCGCGGGTGCGCAGGATGTGCCGGGTCGCGTCGATGATCCACTGCGAGGAGACCAGGTCGGCTCCCGGTCCCCAGAAGTGGAAGAGGGGGAACGTGCCGAGTTCGGCGGTGAGTTCGTCGTGCAGGCCGGGCGGCCGGGTGTAGCAGTCGGGTTCCTTGCGGCCGTCGGCGTAGTAGACGGGGCGCGGGGTGACGGTCCAGTCGGTGTCGGCGCCCATCGCGTACCACCAGCAGATGTTGGCGACGGTGTAACCGGGGTGCGCGCGCCGCGCGGCGTCCCACAGCCGGTCGCCCGCGACGAGTCCGTTGTGCTGGCGCCACAGCAGGATGTCGCCGAGTTCGCGGAAGTACCACCCGTTGCCCACGATGCCGTGCTGTGCGGGGAGTGTGCCGGTGAGGAATGTGGACTGGGCGCTGCAGGTGACGGCGGGGAGCACGGTCTCCAGCGCGGCCTGCGAGCCGTCGTCCGCGAGCTGCCGCAGCCTCGGCATGTGGGTGAGGAGGCGGGGGGTGAGACCGACGACGTCGAGGACGAGGAGGGGTACGGGACCGTCGTGCGGGGACGTGGTCACGGCAGCTCCTTGAGGCCGAGGTCGGTCAGCAGGTCGCGGGCGAGGACGAGTTCGGCCGCGATGCCGTCGGCGAGCCGGCCGCGGGTGCGGGGCCGCAGCGCGGCGGGGAGCGCCTGCCAGGTGTAGGTCTCGACCTCCAGGTGGCGGGTGCGGGGCCGCGCGGCGCCGACGAGGGCGGTCAGGGCGGTGCGCAGGACGTCGAGGGTGGAGGTGAGCGGGGGCGCGGGCGGCGCGTGCAGGGGCACGTGGAAGTGGGCGCGCCAGGGCGCGCCGTCCGGCAGCGCGCCGCCGGCCAGGGCCTCGTCGAGGTCGTCGGTGCCGTGGAGGCCCGCGGGGGTGCGGGTGCGGGTCTGGTGCAGGAAGCGGGGTTCGGCGAACGCGCCGAGCGCCGCCCGCACGTCGGGCAGGTGGGGGTGTTCGGCGTGCAGTGCGGCGGAGAGCTGGGCCTTGGGCACGCGGATGCCGGCGGCGGCGAGCGCGGCGAGCGCGGGGAGCGGGTCCTCGAAGGAGGTCGCGAGGTGGCAGGTGTCGACACACACACCGATGCGGTCCGAGGCGATCGCGGAGAGGGGGGCGATGGCGTCCGCGGTGGTCTCGACGGTGCAGCCGGGTTCGGGTTCCAGGGCGATCCTGATGGACTTGCCGGTGAGTTCCTCCAGGGCGTCGAGCCGGCGGGCGAGCGTGGTCAGGGCGGTGTGCGCGGTGCGGGCCGCGTCGGCGCCGTAGGCGGTGCGCCAGGCGAGCGGCAGGGTGGAGACCGTGCCCTCGGTGACGTCGTCGGGCAGCAGGGCGGCCAGCAGCCGGGCGAGGTCGGTGGTGTGGGCGAGGCGCTCCGGGTCGGCCCAGTCGGGTCTGTACACGCGGTACTTGACCTCGTCGGAGCCGAACCCGTCGTAGGGGAAGCCGTTGAGGGTGACGACTTCGAGGCCGCGCCTGTCCAGTTCGCCGCGCAGCCCCCGCAGCCGGGCGGGGTCGTCGACCAGGGAGCGGGCGGCGGGTCGCGCGAGCCACAGGCCGATGCCGAGGCGGTCGCGGCCGAGCCGTCTGCGGACGGGTTCGCAGTGGTCGCGCAGTTGGGCGAGCACGCCGTCGAGGGTCTCGGCGGGGTGGACGTTGGTGCAGTAGGAGAGGTGGACGGTCGAGCCGTCGGGGTGGCGGAAGCGCATGGCCTCACTCCCCGCCGCGCAGGATGGAGTTGCCCTCGTGGGCGCTCCGTGGGGCGGGCACGTCGAGTTGGAGGCGTCCGCTCTGGCCGTAGAACGCGACGGGGTTGGCCCAGAGCACCTGCTCCACGTCGGCGCTGGTGAACCCGGCGGCGAGCATGGCGTCGGCGACCTTGCGGGTCTTGAGCGGGTCGCTCCTGCCCCAGTCGGCCGCGGAGTTGACGAGGACCTTCTCGGTGCCGTACGCGCGCAGGACGGCGACCATGCGGTCCTCGTCCATCTTGGTGTCGGGGTAGATGGAGAAGCCGAGCCAGCAGCCGCTGTCCCTGGCCTCCTTGACGGTGGTCTCGTTCAGGTGGTCGAGGAGTACGCGCTCGGGCGGCAGCGCGGACTCGCGTACGGCGTCGACGGTGCGGCGCAGTCCGGCGAGCTTGTCGCGGTGCGGGGTGTGGACGAGGGCGGGCAGGCCGTGGTCGGCGGCGAGTTGGAGCTGCGCGGCGAGCGCGTGGTCCTCGGCCGGTGTCATCGAGTCGTAGCCGATCTCGCCGACGGCCACGACTCCGTCCTTGACGAGGTAGCGGGGCAGCGCGTCGAGCACGGGAGCGCAGCGGGGGTCGCCGGCCTCCTTGGGGTTGAGGGCGAGGGTGCAGTGGTGGGCGATGCCGTACTGCGCCGCGCGGAAGGGCTCCCAGCCGAGGAGCGCGTCGAAGTAGTCGTAGAAGCTGGCGGGCGAGGTGCGGGGCTGGCCGAGCCAGAAGGAGGGCTCGACGAGGGCGCGCACCCCGCTGTCGTACATGGCCAGGTAGTCGTCCGTGGTGCGGGAGGTCATGTGGATGTGGGGGTCGAAGATGCGCATCAGGACTCCAGTCCCGTGAGGGCGAGTACGCGGTGCAGGCCGGCGGGCACGGGGCGGCCTGCCGCGCTGCGTTCTGCGGCGAAGTCGCCGAGCATGCGGGCGAGTTCGCCGTCGCCCTCGGCGCGCTTCGCGAGGCCGGCGACCCGGTCGACGGGCACTTTGGTGAAGAGGCACTTGAGGACGGCGTGCCGCCAGGCGTGCGGGTCGAGGTGGGTGGCGGCGTACGGTCCGACGGCGGCGGCGACGAGCCGGGTGTCGTTGGCGCGCAGGGCGTCCTCGATTAGCGGGACGGCCTCGGGGCCCGGGACCAGGGCGGGCAGGGCGAGCAGCACGGCGCGCCGTTCGGCGCCGGTGCCCTGCCGGTAGAGGCGGGTCAGGACGGCGGGTCCCGCGCCCGCGCACTCCAGAAGGAGGAAGCGGGCGTCGTCGGCGGCGTCCTGGCCGACGTGGCGTCCGGCGGCGGCGAACCGCAGCTCCCAGGCGCCGTCGTCGGGTGCGGCGGCCTCGGCGAGCGCGGCGTCGAGCCAGGCGAGGCCCGCCGCGGTGAGGCGGGGCGCGAGGCCGTCCCGGGTGGGGGTCATGCGGGTGCCCCCTTCGGCGCGGTACGGGCAGCTCGCAGGAACTCGACGGATCGGCGGGCGAGTTCGGGTCCCGCGTGCGAGTGGCGCGGCAGTTCCACGACGGTGAGGCCTCGGTAGCCGACGGCGTCGAGGGCGTCGAGCACGGGCGGGAAGTCGATCTCGCCGTCGCCGAACGGCAGGTGCTCGTGGATGCCGCGTTGCATGTCCTCGATCTGCACGTGGCGCAGCCAGGGCGCGGCGGCCCGCACGCAGGCCGCGGGCGGCTCGGGTTCGAGGCACTGGCAGTGGCCGATGTCCAGGGTCAGGCCGAGGGGCCCGGGGTCGCCGAGGCGGCGCCGCAGCCGGTGGAAGGCGGCGAGGTCGCCCACGAGGTGGCCCGGCTCGGGCTCCACCGCGAGCGGGACGCCCGCGCGCCCGGCGGCGTCGAGCAGCGGCGTGAAGCCCGCTTCGAGCCGGCCCCAGGCGGTCTCGGGGGCGCAGCCGGGTCGGGGCACGCCGCTGAAGCAGTGCACGGCGTGCGCGCCGAGGTCGGCGGCGACGCGTACGGCGGTGAGCAGCAGGCCGGCGCGGGCCGCGCGGGCCGCGGGGTCGGGGTCGAGGAGGGTGGGGCCGTGTTTGCGGCGCGGGTCGAGGACGTAGCGCGCGCCGGTCTCCACGGTGGCGGTGAGCCCGAGTGCGGCGAGGCGGGCGGCGACGGCGGCGGTGCGCCGGGCGAGCCCGGGGGCGAGGGGGTCGAGGTGCATGTGGTCGAGGGTCAGGCCCACGCCCTCGTAGCCGAGGTCCGCGAGGAGGGCGAGGGCGTCGTCGAGCCTGAGGTCGGTGAGGCCGTTGGTGCCGTAGCCGAGGCGGAGGCTCATGTGGGGCTCACCTTCCTGGCGAGCAGCCGCGCGGCGGGGGCGAGCGCGGCGACGGCGAGCCCGGCCCGCGGGGCTCCCGCGCGGGCCGCGAGCGCGGCCTGGAGCGGGATCATGGCGCGGATGCCGCCGCCGACCGCGCGCTGGGTGAGCGGTGGCGAGGGATTGAGCAGGACATGCCACATCGGGAGTCCTGCGGTCCGCAGATAGCCGACGGCGAGGACCCCGGCGGCGAGGGAAGCGGGGAGGGGCGGGGCGGCTGCGGTGCGTACGGCTCCGGCCGGGGGGACCCCGGCCGCCAGGGGGGCGCCGGGCGGGACGGCTCCGGTGCGTACGGCGTCGGTCCTTGGGGCTGCGGCCCGCCCGGCTCCGGTGGCGGCGCCCGCGGCGGCGCCCCGGGACCGGGCGCCGGGCGTGGGCCTCGCGGGCCCGGCGCCTCCCGCCACCGTGCGGGGCAGGAGGGCGGCGGTGAGGGTGGCCGCGGTCGCCAGGGCCGCCAGGGGCGCGGCGAGGGCGCCGCCCTCGGTCTCGGAGCGGGAGACGGCGGTGACGGCGGTGGTGTGGGCGCCGAGTACGAGGGCCGCCGGCAGGGCGGCGCGGATGCTCGCGCCGGGGGCCGCCACCGCGCCGAGCAGCAGGTCGAGCGAGCGGGCCGCGCCCATCGCGAGCGGCCCCGCGGCGGTGTGTTTCAGCCCCAGGTCGTACGCCCACACCGTCGCGGCCACGGCCGAGGACACGGCGAGCGGGCGGCGGCCCGCGCGGGCCGCGAGGGCGAGCCCCGCCGCGGTGAGCGCGGCGGCCGCCGTGAGCGCCGCGCGCGGGGAGATCCGGCCCGAGGGGATCGGGCGCCGCACCCGCTCCACCGCGTCCTCGGCACGGTCGGCCCAGTCGTTGAGCGCCATGCCCGCCTCGTACAGGCACAGCGAGGAGCCGACGGCGAGCGCGGTGGCGCGCCCCGGCCGCGCGCCGACCGCCGAGGCTCCGGCGAGCGCGTCCCCCGGCACGGTGAAAAGCGCCGAGACGCGCAGCAGCTCGGCCCAGTCGCGGGCGCGGCGCAGCGGGCTCACGCGCTCGCCCCGAGCCGGGCGGCGAAGGCCAGCAGGTCCGCGTACTGCTCGGCGAGGGCGGCGGAGGGCCCGTCCGGGTCCTTGAAGTAGAAGCCGAGTTCCGGCAGCGGCCCGCAGAGCCCGGCCTGGTGCGCGCGGGCGACGAGGCGCGCGAGGTCGAGCACGAGGGGCGCGGCGAGCGCCGAGTCGCACCCCTGCCAGATGGTCTGGAGGACCATCCGCGCGCCGAGGAACCCGTCGAACGCGACGTGGTCCCACGCGGTCTTCCAGTCACCGAGCGCGGGCACGTCGTCGATGTGGACCTCGCCCTCGGGCACGGTGCCGAGCACGTCGGCGAGCACGCGCTCCTTGCCCGCGTTCTTGGCCGCCGCCGCGGCCGGGTCGGCGAGCGCGGCGCCGTCTCCCCCGCCCAGCAGGTTGGTGCCCGACCAGGCCCGTACGGGGAGCGCGCGCTGGGCGAACATCGGGGCGAGCACCGAGCGCAGCAGGGTCTGGCCCGTCTTGCCGTCCCTGCCCGCGTGGGGCAGGCCGCTCGCGGTGGCCGCTTCGGCGAGCGCGGGCGTGCGCAGACCCGTCGACGGGGTGAAGTTGACGTATCCGCAGCCCGCGCGCAGTGCGGCGGACGCGTAGAGCGCGCTCGCGGGCAGGCGCGGATCGCCCGGCGCGGGCAGTGGCTCCGTGGAGGAGACGTTGACGACGACGGTGCGTTCCACTCCCGTGCGGCGGGCGAAGTCCGCGATGTCGCCGGCGAACGCGCTGACGAGCTCCTCGTCGCTCCTGGTGTCGCCGGGCGCTGGCCCTCCCGGTCTGATCTCCGCGTCCGCGGCGGCCAGTTCGGCCGCGACGGCACCGGCGAGGCCGTGCGGCAGCACACCCGCGGCGGCGAGGGCCTCGGCGCGCTTGGGCAGCGGGCAGCTCGCGGTGTCGTGCCCGCCGAAGACGAGGGAGGACAGCGGTGGCAGCCCGGCGGCGGCGAAGTGCGGTGTCTCCGTGGCCATGCCGGTCGCGGGGTGCAGGCCCGCGGTGACCGCCGCGCACCCCGCGACGGCGGTGGTCGCGACGGAGCCGCGGGCCCCGACGAGCCAGACCCCGGTGCGCGCTGTGGCCGTTTCACTGCTTGTCGTCGTCACGGACTGCCTCCTGCCGCCGATGTGCGTGCCGGTGTGCTGTGCTGTGCTGTGGTGTCCGCGCGGCCCGGTCCGCGTCCTGGTGCCGCGGGACGGTGTGCACGGCGCCCCGCGGCGGGTGCCGCGCTGGTGCGGGGCGGCGGTCGGGGGGTACCACCCGCCGCCGGCTCGGTGGGGCCGCGGGGCCCGGGTCCCGCGGTGTCCCGGCCCCGGCTCCCGCGCGGGGTTCAGGAAGTCCTTGGAGTGGCCGGTGGAGTGGCCGGTCCCGAGCGTCGTCCGTGCACGAAAGTCCTCCGTCACGCGGGCTGTTCGTACCTCTGCCGGGCTCGCCCGGTTATCGCGGCGGGGCGACGGCGGTGGTGGCGCGGGCCGTCGCGCCCCGCTCGTTCGGGCCTGTGCGCCCTCTGTGGACGGTAGCGGGGTTCGTCCTTGGCGGAAAGACCTTGCGCACGGATGCGCTTCTTCTTTTCGCTGCGTCAGGACAAAGCCTGCGCGGCCAGGGCGGCCCGCCCGGTGGCGGTGCGCGCCACCGGGCCGGCCGGCACCTCCCCGTGGCGGGGCTAGCGGCCGCCGCCGAAGGCCGCGTCGAACGACGCGCTCGGCGGGTCGAAGTCGAACCTCTTCAGGTCGCGCAGCGCCTCGGGGGCGCCCGCGAGGCGGTCCATGCCGGCGTCCTCCCACTCGACGGAGACGGGCCCCTCGTAGCCGATGGAGCGCAGCATTCTGAAGACGTCCTCCCAGGGCACGTCGCCGTGGCCCGCGGAGACGAAGTCCCAGCCGCGCCGCGGGTCGCCCCAGGGCAGGTGGGAGCCGAGGCGGCCGTTGCGGCCGTCGAGGCGCTTGCGGGCCTCCTTGCAGTCGACGTGGTAGATCCGGTCGCGGAAGTCGTAGAGGAAGCCGACCGGGTCGAGGTCCTGCCACACGAAGTGGCTCGGGTCGAAGTTCAGCCCGAACGCGGTGCGGTGGCCGACCGCTTCGAGCGCCCTGTGGGTGGTCCAGTAGTCGTACGCGATCTCGCCCGGGTGCACCTCGTGGGCGAAACGGACGCCCTCGGCGTCGAAGACGTCGAGGATCGGGTTCCAGCGCTCGGCGAACCCGTCGTAGCCGCGCTCGATCATGCCGGGCGGCACGGGCGGGAACATCGCCACCAGGTGCCAGATCGGCGATCCGGTGAAGCCGATGACGGTGCCGACGCCGAAGGCGGCCGCGGCCCGCGCGGTGTCCTCGATCTCGGCCGCGGCGCGCCGCCTGACGCCCTCGGGGTCGCCGTCGCCCCAGATCCTGGCCGGCAGGATGTCCTGGTGGCGCTCATCGATGATGGCGTCGCAGACGGCCTGGCCCACCAGGTGGTTGGAGACCGCCCAGCACTTCAGGCCGTACGTGTCGAGCAACTGGCGCCTCCCGGCGAGATAGCCGGGTTCGCTCAGGGCCTTGTCGACCTCGAAGTGGTCGCCCCAGCAGGCGAGTTCGAGGCCGTCGTAGCCGAAGTCCCGGGCGAGGCGGCACACCTCCTCCAGCGGCAGGTCGGCCCACTGTCCGGTGAACAGGGTGAACGGGCGTGGCATGGCGGATGCTCCTCAGGGTCGGCCGGCCGCACCCGCGGCGAGGGGCGTGGTGGCCCCGGGCCGCGGCGCGGGGACGGGGGTGTAGCGGGCGTCGTCCGCCGCGCTCTGCTCGACGGCGGCGAGCACCCGCTGCACCTGGAGGCCGTCCGCGAACGACGGCGCGGGCTGCTCGCCGCGCGCGACGGCCTCCACCAGGTCGCGCGCCTGGTGCACGAAGGTGTGCTCGTAGCCGAGCGCGTGCCCCGGCGGCCACCACGCCGCGAGGTACGGGTGCTCCGGCTCCGTCACCAGGATCCGGCGGAAGCCCGCGGAGACCGCCCGTTCGGTGTGGTCGTGGAAGGACAGTTCGTTGAGCCGCTCCAGGTCGAAGGCGAGCGAGCCCTCCGAGCCGTTGAGCTCCAGCTTCAGCGCGTTCTTGCGGCCCGCCGCGAACCGGGTGGCCTCGAAGGAGGCCAGCGCGCCGGACGCCAGACGCCCGGTGAACAGGGCCGCGTCGTCCACCGTGACCGGCCCGAGGGCGCCTCCGCCACTGCCCGAAAGGCCCTGTGAAGGGCCGGTGGGCACGGGACGCTCCTTGACGAAGGTCTCCGAGAGCGCGGACACACCCGCGATCGGCTCCCCGGCCAGGTACTGCACCAGGTCGACGATGTGCGCGCCAAGGTCGCCGAGCGCGCCGGAGCCGGCGTACTCGCGGCGCAGCCGCCACGTCAGCGGGAAGTCCGGGTCGGCCAGCCAGTCCTGGAGGTAGGTGACCCGCACGTGCCGCAGGGTGCCGAGCCTGCCCTGCTCGATCAGCGTCCTGGCGTGGGCGACGGCGGGCACCCTGCGGTAGTTGAAGCCGACCATCGCCAACTGGCCCCTGGCCCGCGCCGCTTCCGCGGCCCGCACCATCTGCTCCGCCTCCGCCACCGAGTTGGCGAGCGGCTTCTCGCACAGGACGTGCTTGCCCGCCTCCAGCGCGGCGATCGCGATCTCGGCGTGGCTGTCGCCCGGTGTGCACACGTCGACAAGATCGATGTCGTCCCGGGCGATCAGCACCCGCCAGTCGGTCTCGGCCGCCGCCCAGCCGAGTCGGGCGGCCGCGTCCCGCACGGCGGCCGGGTCCCGGCCGCAGACCGCGGCGAGCCGGGGCCGCAGCGGCAGGTCGAACACATGGCCCACGGTGCGCCACCCCTGGGAGTGCGCGGCGCCCATGAAGGCGTATCCGACCATGCCGACACCCAGTGTCGGCGGCGCACCGGCCTCGTCCTCCGATGCTTCCGTGGGGGTCATACGGGACACTCCTCGTCTGTGTCGTGGGCGGTGGTTCCGGCCGTGCGGGCGGGTGTACCGCACCCGCCCGAGCCGGTCAGTTGAACCCGGTCGGCAGGTACGTGTCGATGTTGGACCTGTCGACGACGGCGGAGAACACCGCGATCTGGGTGGGGATCTCCGCCTCGGAGATCCCGCTGATGCCCTTCGACTGGCCGAGGGCGCGGGCCAGGTCGATGGCGGACGCCGCCATGCTCGGCGGGTAGAGCACGGTCGCCTTGAGCACGCTGTCGTCGGCCTTGATGTGGTCCATGGCGGACTTGGCGCCGGCGCCGCCGACCATCAGGAAGCCGTCGCGCCCGGCCTGGTCGACGGCGCGCAGAGCGCCCACGCCCTGGTCGTCGTCGTGGTTCCAGATGGCATCGAACTGCTTCTGCGCCTGGAGGAGTTGGGCCATCTTCGCCTGGCCGGACTCGACGGTGAAGTCGGCGGCCTGGCGGGCCACCTTCCGGATGTTGGGGTAGGTCTTGAGCGCGTCGTCGAAGCCCTGGGTGCGCTGCCTGGTCAGCTCCAGGTTGTCGATCCCCGCCAGTTCGACGACCTTGGCGTCGGGCTTGTCCTTGAGCTTCTCGCCGATGTAGCGGCCCGCGTTGAGGCCCATGCCGTAGTTGTCGCCGCCGATCCAGCAGCGGTACGCCTGCGGGGTGGCGAAGACGCGGTCGAGGTTGATCACCGGGATGCCGGCCCGCATCGCCTTCAGGCCCGCCTGGGTGAGCGCCTTGCCGTCGCCCGGCAGGACCACGAGCACGTCGACCTTCTTGTTGATCAGCGTGTCGATCTGGCCGATCTGCACCGCGGTGTCGTTGGAGCCCTCGGTCGGCACGAACGTCACGTCGGAGTAGGACTCGGCGCGCTGCTTGGCCTGCACGTTGATGGCGTTGAGCCAGCCGTGGTCGGCCTGCGGCCCGGCGAAGCCGATGGTGACGCGCTTGCCGGGCTTGTCGTCCGCGGCGTCCCGCGGGGTGGTGGAGGCCTCGGCCTCGGGCTCGTTGCTGGTGCACGCGGTCAGGAGGGCACCCGCGCCGATCGCTGCGGTGCCGAACAGCAGTCCTCTGCGGCTCGTTACAGGCATGAGGGAAGTGGCCTTTCGCATAGGGGCACAGGAAGTACGGGGGCACAGGGGTACGGGAGCGGGGTCAGACCTCGCCGGGGCGCGCGCTCCTGCGCTGCACGAGCACGGCGGCGACGATGATCACGCCCTTGGCGATCTGCTGCACGTCGGTCTGGAGGTTGTTCAGGGCGAAGATGTTGGTGATGGTGGTGAACACCAGCACGCCGAGCACGGAGCCGACGATGGTCCCGCGGCCGCCGCTGAGCAGGGTGCCGCCGATGATGGCGGCGGCTATCGAGTCGAGTTCGTACAGGTTGCCGTTGGTGTTCTGGCCCGAGCCGGAGAGGACGACCAGCAGGAAGGCGGCGATGCCGCAGCACAGGCCGGACAGCAGGTAGAGGTAGAGCCGCTGCCTGCGCACGTCGATGCCGGCGAGCCGCGCGGCCTCCGGGTTGCCGCCGACGGCGACGGTGCGGCGCCCGAAGGTGGTGCGGTTCAGGACGAGCCAGCCGGCGACCGTGACCCCTGCGAAGACCAGCACGAGCGGCGGCACGCCGAGGATGTAGCTGTCGCGCGAGCCGAGGCGGAGGACCGAACTCACGCTCACGACCTGCGTCTTGCCGTCGGTGAGCTGGAGCGCGAGGCCCCGGGCCGAGGCGAGCATCGCCAGCGTGGCGATGAACGGCACCATCCGGCCGTACGCGATGAGCACGCCGTTGACGAGGCCGCAGCCGAGGCCCACCACCACGGCGGTGAAGGCGATGCCGAGGAAGCCGTAGCTCTGGGTGGCCAGGGTGGTGGCCCACACGGAGGCGAGGGCGACGATCGCGCCGACCGACAGGTCGATGCCGCCGCTGGTGATGACGAAAGTCGCGCCGACCGTGACCACGCCGATCACCGACGCCTGGGTCAGTACCAGTTGCAGGTTGCTGAGCGCGAGGAACTCGTCCGGTCTTGTGACCCCGCCGACCAGGACGAGCGCGGCGAGCACACCGAGCAGCGACAGGTTGCGGGCGTCGAAGCGCAGCCCCGCGGGTCTCCGGCCGCCCGCGCCCCGGCCCGGCGGCCCCCCGGCGGCGTCCGCGCCGCCCGCGGGCGGCGCCTTCGCGGCGGGGGCGGGCCCACCCTGCTGTGCCTCGGAGGCAGGCTGTGTCATGGTGTCGGGCTCCCTTCCATCACAAGGTCGAGCACGCGGTGTTCGTCGAGTTCGGCGGCGGGGGCGCGGTGCACGACCCGGCCCTCGCGGAGCACCAGCACCCGGTCGGCGAGGCCGAGCACCTCGGGCACCTCGCTGGAGACGAGCAGCACGGCGAGCCCTTCGCCGGCCAGCCGCCTGATCACGGCGTAGAGCTCGGCGCGCGCGCCGACGTCGACCCCGCGGGTCGGCTCGTCGAGCAGCAGGACCCGGCAGCCGCGCAGCAGCCAGCGCGCGAGCACGGCCTTCTGCTGATTGCCGCCCGAGAGGGTGCGCACGGGAGCGTCGGGGTTGTCGGGGCGCAGGGACAGCTCCCTGGTGGCGGCGCGGGCCGCGGTGCGCTCCGCGCCTCGGTCGAGCCAGCCGCCGCGGGAGAAGCGGGAGAGGGTGGACACCGACACGTTGCGGGTGACGGTGTCCAGCGTCAGCAGGCCCTGGGCCTTGCGCTCCTCGGGTGCGAGGCCGAGCCCGGCGCGCACGGCGGAACGCACACTGCCGGGACGCAGCGGCCTGCCCGCGACGACGACCCGGCCTGTGGTGGGTTTGCGCGCGCCGTAGACCGTCTCCAGGATCTCCGACCTGCCGGAGCCGACGAGGCCCGCGAGCCCGACGATCTCGCCGGGGTGCACGGTCAGGTCGAGCGGCGCGAACTCGCCCCGCCTGCTGAGTCCTTCGACCCGCAGCAGCGGTTCGCCCCGCTCGGCCGCGGGGGCCGGGCGCTCGGGGAAGGCGTGTTCCACGGCGCGCCCGGTCATCAGGGTCACGACCTCGGCGGCCGGGGTCCGCTTGGCGGGCAGGTCCACCGCGACGGTCCTGCCGTCCTTGAGCACGGTGACCCGGTCCCCGATGCGGCGGATCTCCCCGAGCCGGTGCGAGATGTAGACGACGGCGACGCCGTCGGCGACGAGGGTCGCCACGATCCTGAAGAGGTTGTCGACCTCGTCGGGGTCGAGTGCGGCGGACGGCTCGTCCATCACGATCAGCCGGACGTCGTGGGAGAGCGCGCGGGCCATCGAGACGATCTGTCGCTGGGCGGCCGACAGGTCGCCGACGAGCCGGCCGGGCGGGATCTCCGGGTGGCCGAGGCGGGCGAGCAGGGCGGCGGCCCTGCGGCGGGCCTCCCGCCCTCTGACGACGAAGCCCGCGGCGGTGGGCTCGTGGCCGAGGAAGGTGTTCTCGGCCACCGACAGGCCTTCCACCAGGTCGAGTTCCTGGTAGATGGTCGCGATGCCGAGGCGCATGGCGGCGGTCGGCGACTTCAGGGAGACCTGCTCGCCGCGCCAGGTGATCACACCGCTGTCGGGCTGGTGTACGCCGGCGAGCACCTTGATCAGGGTCGACTTCCCCGCGCCGTTCTGCCCGAGCAGGCAGTGGACCTCGCCGGCCCTGACGGACAGTTCCACACCGTCGAGGGCGCGGACGCCGGGGAAGGACTTGGTGATGCCGGACATGGTGAGCAGTGCTGGGTCGGGTGGCGCTGGTGCCATGGCGTATCCCCTCGGCGTGTGCGGCGGCCGGGGCCGCGGGACGGCCGCGGCGCGGCCTGCGGTGTCGGTACGGGCGGTGCGCGGCGTGCGTGTGGGGTGCACGCGCGTGCGGTGCGACGTGCGGTCTGACCCGTACGGCGCGGGTGCGGCTCGCGCGAAGCGGTGGTACCGGGTCGTACGGGACGCGGTGCGGCGGTGCGGCGGTGCGGCGGTGCGGCGGTGCGGCGGTGCGGCGGTGCGGCGGTGCG
>NZ_BAABEP010000004.1:0-54084 GCF_039540215.1 Streptomyces tremellae | reverse complement strand
GGCGGTGGCTCAACGGGCGGGTGCTGCCGGGGTGTCGGTGTGCCGGAGGTGCGCTCTTGCCTGCGATGCCGGAACGGGGCCGGCGGTGCGGTGGTGCCGTGGTGTGCCGGGGCCGCGCGGGCGGCGCCCGGGTCACGCCGGGGAGAACAGGTGGTCGCTGATCAGCCTGGCCGCCCCCGTGACCCCCGCGTTCTGACCCAACTCGCCCAGCACGATGGGCAGATTACCGGTGGCCAGCGGCAGCGACTGGCGGTAGACCTGGGTGCGGACGGCGGCGAGCAGGGTGTGGCCGAGGCCGGTGACACCGCCGCCGATGACGACGAGGCCGGGGTTGAAGAAGCTGACGAGTCCCGCGATCACCTGGCCGACCCGGTTGCCGCCCTCGCGGATCAGGTCGAGCGCGGTGGCGTCGCCCGCGGCGGCCGCCGCGGCCACGTCGACCGCGGTCAGCGTGTTCGACTCCGCGAGGCGCGCGGCCAGTTCGGGCGAGGCGCCCGCGCGAGCCGCCTCCTCCGCGTCGCGCGCCAGCGCCGCGCCGCTGAAGTGGGCTTCCAGGCAGCCCTTGTTGCCGCAGGCGCAGGGCCGCCCCTCGGGCTCCACCTGGATGTGGCCGATGTCGCCCGCGCTGCCCGTCGTACCGCGGTAGACCTCACCGCCGACGACGATCCCGCAGCCGATGCCGGTGCCGATCTTGACGCAGAGGAAGTCGTCGACGGAGCGGGCGACGCCCGCGTGCTGCTCCCCCATGGCCATCAGGTTCACGTCGTTGTCGACCATGACGGGGCAGCCGAGTTCCTGGCTGAGGGCCTCGCGGACGGGGAAGCCGTCCCAGCCCGGCATGATCGGCGGCGCGACCGGCACGCCCTCGGGGAAGCGGACGGGCCCGGGGACGCCGATGCCGGCGCCGTCGAAGCCGTCGGCGAGGCCGGAGTCCCTGAGCTTCGCCGCCATCGCGAGCACCTGCTCGAAGACGGCGACGGGCCCCTCCCGCACGTCCATGGGGTGGTTGAGGTGGCCGAGCACCTCCAGTTCGGGGTTGGTGACGGCCACGTCGACGGACGTGGCGCCGATGTCGACCCCGAGGAAGCGCAGCCCCGGCGTGAGCCGGATGTTGTGGGAGCGCCGGCCGCCACGGGAGGCGGCGAGTCCGTCGGCGACCACGAGCCCGGTCTCCAGCAGCCGGTCGACCTCGACCGCCAGCTTGGAGCGGGAGAGGTCGACCTGGTCCCCCAGCTGCGCGCGTGAGTTGGGCCCACCGTCCCGCAACAGCCGGAGCAGTCGCGCCTGATGGGCGTTCGCGGGTCGTGCCGTCATACGTCTCACGCGCCCCTCCCCGCCATGTCGGCTGTCTTGCCCGTCACTTCCGGTGCTTTCGAGTGGAACGTAGCAGCGGTTGCGCGCAGGGGGAAGAAGTTGCGACCAAATCAGCAGCAACTTTCTCCACAGTGAAGACAAAGAGAGGGGTGGCAGACGCACACAGAGAGGGGTGAAGGGGGCGGGGGCCCGGCGCGGCGAGGCCGGCGGAGCGCGTCAGTTGTGGTCGCGGTGGTGGTACGTCGACCTGGTGTGCTCGGTGTGGGCGCGCATCACGGCGACGGCGGCGGCCTCGTCGTGCGCGGTGATCGCGGCGATCAGCTCACGGTGCTCGATCCAGGACTGCCTGCCGCGCTGCCGGGCGACGGGCGTGTAGTACCAGCGCACCCTGCGGTCGACCTGCGCCGCGAGTTCCGCGAGGACGACGTTGCTGGCCATCGCCATGACCCGGGCGTGGAACGCGGCGTTGGTCGCCACGGCGAGGTCGACGTCGTCGTCGTCCACGGCGCGCTCGCCCCGGGCGCACAGCTCCTCCAGGTCGGCGATGCCCGCGGGATCGGAGAGCGCCGCGGCGAGCCGCGCGGCCTCCGCCTCCAGCAGGGTGCGCACGGAGAGCAGTTGGTCAGCCTCCTCCTCGGTCGGCTCGTGGACGAAGGCGCCCTGTGCGGGCCGCAGGTCCACCCAGCCCTCGGTGTTCAGCCGCTGGAGCGCCTCGCGCACCGGCTGCCGCGACACCCCGAGGTGGCCGGCGAGTTCGCTCTCGACGAGGTGCTGTCCCGGACGCAGCCCGCGGGTGGTGATCAGTTCGAGCAGCGCCTCGTAGACGCGCTCGCGCAGCGGCCCGGGGCGCTCCAGCTTCGGTACCGTGCCGTGCGGCAGTCCTGCGGACAACATGGGATCTCCCTCTCCGGCCGACCGTGACCGATTGGCTATCGTCTACAGTCTACCGACCCCCGGAGGTCAGGGGACGCGGATCACCTGGCCCGCGTACGAGAGGTTGCCGCCGAAGCCGAAGAGGAGGGCGGGGGCGCCCGAGGCGACCTCACCCCTGGCGACCAGCTTGGACAGCGCCATCGGGATCGAGGCGGCCGAGGTGTTGCCCGACTCCACGACGTCCCGGGCGACGACCGCGTTGACGGCGCCGATCTTCCGGGCGACGGGCTCGATGATCCGCAGGTTCGCCTGGTGCAGCACGACGGCGCCGAGTTCCTCCGGCGTGACGCCGGCGCGCTCGCAGACCCGCCGCGCGATGGGCGGCAGGTCGGTGACGGCCCAGCGGTAGACGGACTGGCCGTCCTGCGCGAACCGGGAGGGCACGCCCTCGATCCGCACGGCCGTGCTCATCTCCGGCACGGAGCCCCACAGCACGGGCCCGATGCCCGGCTGCTCGCCCGCGCCGACGGCCTCGACGACGGCGGCGCCCGCGCCGTCGCCCATCAGGACGCAGGTGGAGCGGTCGGTCCAGTCCGCGACCGCCGTCATCTCGTCGGCGCCGATGACGAGGGCGCGGGAGGCGGCGCCCGCCCGCACGGTGTGGTCGGCGAGGGCGAGCGCGTGGGTGAAGCCCGCGCACACGACGTTGACGTCGAGCACGGCGGGCGAGGCCATGGAGAGGCGGGCCGCCACCCGCGCCGCCATGTTCGGCGACTTGTCCACCGAGGTGGAGGTGGCGACCAGCACCAGGTCGATGTCGGCCGGGACGAGGCCGGCCGCGGCGAGCGCCTTGGCGCCGGCGTGCGCGGCCAGTTCGTCCACGGGTTCGTCGGGGCCCGCGACGTGCCGGTTCTTGATGCCGACCCGGCTGGTGATCCATGCGTCGCTGGTGTCGACCAGGCCCGCAAGGTCGTCGTTGGTGAGCACCTTGGCGGGCTGATAGTGCCCGAGCGCGGCGATGCGCGTGCCGTTCACGCGGGACCCCCTTAGCTGTCGAGGCTGGATCTTCCAGTCTCGTCAGCGACTCACCAGTAACGAGACAGGTGAACCGACAGGATTCCTCCGCGCCGCTTGGAGGGACCGCATCATGCTGGGCACGCCGGGGATCAACCCGTGAACAGCTGTTTGGCTTTCAGCACGAGTTCGTAGACCCCGTAGGCGAGCGGCGCTCCGACCCAGACCCAGGAGAGGGCGATCAGACCGGTGCGCCGCGGGCCGCTCTCAGACTCCGGGCTCTGCCGCTGCGTGTCCATCGGGCTCCCCCTTCCGGGTGTCGAGGTGGTGGCGCGGGTGCACGGGCCTGACGAACTCGTTGGCGATGAGTCCGACGGCGAGCAGGCAGATCATGATGACGAAGGAGACCCCGTACAGCTGCGACCCCGACTTGCCCGCGTCGGTCTGCGCGTCGGCGACCCGGTTCACGATCAGCGGCCCCAGCACGCCCGCGACGGACCAGGCCGTCAGCAGCCTGCCGTGGATCGCGCCGACCTGGTAGGTGCCGAAGAGGTCCTTCAAGTACGCGGGGAGCGTGGCGAAACCGCCTCCGTAGAAGGAGAGGATGACCATCGCGCAGATGACGAACAGCGGCTTGGCCGTGTCCCCCGCGAGGAAGATCACCACGTACATGGCGATGCCGACGAGCAGGTACACCCGGTAGATGTTCTTGCGGCCGATCACGTCGGAGAGCGACGACCAGCCGATACGGCCCGCCATGTTGGCGGCGGAGAGCAGCGCGACGAACCCCGCGGCCGCCGACGCGGAGACCGCGGCGGAGGTGTTGGCGAAGAAGTCGGTGATCATCGGCGCGGCGCGCTCCAGGATGCCGATGCCCGCGGTCACGTTCATGCACAGCACGATCCACAGGCACCAGAACTGCGGGGTGCGCAGGGCCGACCTGGCGGAGACCTGGACGGAGCCGATCAGCAGGACGGCGCCCGACTCCGCGCCCGGCAGGGTCCGCGCGCCGGGCCGCGGCCGCGGCAGCCGGATGAGGAAGACGCCGAGCGACATGAACAGCGCGTAGACCAGGCCGTGCACGAGGAAGGCGAGCGCGATGCCGCCGCTGTCGCTGCCGAAGTGGTCGAGCATCGCCTGCGACCAGGGGGACGCGATCAGCGCGCCGCCGCCGAAGCCCATGATGGCGATGCCGGTGGCCGTGCCGGGTCGGTCGGGGAACCACTTGATGAGCGTCGAGACCGGTGAGATGTAGCCGATACCGAGCCCGATGCCGCCGACGAAACCGTAGCCGAAAACGATCAGCCAGAACTGCCGGGTCTCCGCGCCGAGGGCGGAGAGCAGGAAGCCGGAGGAGAAGCAGACCAGGGCGACGGTCATCGCCCACCGCGGCCCTCTGCGCTCCACCAGGGTGCCGCCGAAGGCCGCGGACAACCCCAGCATGACGATGCCGAGTTGGAAGGGGAGCGCGCTCTGCGTCCCGGAGAGGCCCAGCGCGGATTCGAGTGGCGGCTTGAACACGCTCCAGGAATAGGCCTGACCGATGGAGAGGTGCACCGCGAGAGCCGCGGGCGGCACCAGCCATCGGCTCCAGCCCGCCGGTGCGATTGGTGGAGTCATGGCAGCGAACTCTAAGAAGCGGAACGGCGATTGGGAAGATCTTTCCCAGGGCGTGTCCATGACGATACGGAGACGGTTCCGGGTCAACGGCTCGCAAACAAACGCAGGAGGACCGTGTGGGTGCCGTCGCGAGGGTTGTCGCCACCAGACCCATACTGTAGACAGTATATCGTCGACAAGTAAGTCGACAGGACTCGGAGTGTGACGCTTCTCTCGGTCTCCCTCACCGAAATGGAGAGCCCCACGTGAAAGTCGCTGTTGTGGGCGCCGGAGCCATCGGCGCCTACGTCGGAGCCGCGCTCGGCAGAGCGGGCGCCGACGTCCATCTGATCGCCCGTGGACCGCACCTCGCGGCCATGAGGCAGCACGGAGTACGGGTACTCAGTCCGCGCGGGGACTTCACCGCGCACGTACATGCCACCGACGACCCCGCCCAAGTGGGCCCCGCGGACTACGTGTTCCTCGGGCTCAAGGCGAACTCCTACGCGGCGTGCGGACCGTTGGTGGAGCCGCTGCTCAAGGAGTCGACCGCGGTGGTGGCCGCGCAGAACGGTATCCCGTGGTGGTACTTCCACGGCCACGGCGGACCGTACGAAGGACGGCGGATCGAGAGCGTCGACCCCGGCGGCTCGGTCAGCGCCGTGCTGCCGCAGGAGCGCGCCGTCGGGTGCGTCGTCTTCGCGGCGACTGAGCTCGCCGCGCCCGGCGTCGTACGGCACCTCGAAGGGACCCGGTTCTCGATCGGCGAGCCCGACCGCACGCTGTCGCGGCGGTGCCTCGACCTCGCCGAGGCGATGCGGACGGGCGGGCTCAAGTGCCCGGTCGAGCGCGAGCTGCGCGACGACATCTGGATCAAGCTCCTCGGCAACATCTCCTTCAACCCCATCAGCGCCCTGACCCGGGCGACCATGCGCGAGATGTGCAGACACCGCTCGACCCGCGGCGTCATCGAGCTGATGATGACCGAGACCCTGGCGGTGGCCGGATCGCTCGGCTGCCGCCCCGACATCTCCGTGGAGCGGCGGCTCGCCGGGGCGGAGCGCGTCGGCGACCACCGCACCTCCACGCTCCAGGACCTGGAGAAGGGCAAGCCGCTCGAACTCGACGTACTGCTCTCCGCGGTGGTGGAGCTCGCCGGGATGACCGGCGTGCCGGTGCCGACGCTGCGCACCGTCGCCGCCATCTCCGACCTGCTGGCCCGCGGCACGGCACTCGGCGCTGCCGCCTGACCCCGGATCTCCGCCGGCCCGGCGGCCGGCGGAGCCACCGTGCACGCGCCAGGCGTCACACCTCCCGGTCCACGGGCCTGCGCCCGGGCGCCGTGCACCGCCCGCCCGCCGGATGCCGTGGGCAACGGGGCGGACCGCAGGCGCCGGAGGAGAAGACCGCGAGGCGGCGGGGAGCGCCCGCCGTCCGCGCCTACCCGCGGGACGGCGGGAGCACGGCGCCGTCCGCGCCTACTGTGGGAGGGGGTGCGGCGCCACACCGTCCGGGCGGGGCGGCCGGGCCCGTCGCGTGCGGCAGCGCCGCCAGAACCCTGGCGGCGCGGGAGAGATACGAGTAGGACTGATCACATGGGACGGGTCACCGAACGACGGCGGACGATTCGCATCCGGGACGGCGCGGTCAGCACGCGGCCGGACACCCTGGTGGCCGAGGAGCCACTGGAGATCCGGCTGAACGGCAAGCCGCTCGCCATCACGATGCGCACGCCCGGCGACGACTTCGCGCTCGCCGCGGGATTCCTGGTCAGCGAGGGTGTGCTGGCGTCGGGTGCGGACGTGCAGTCGATCGTGTACTGCGCGGGCGCGAAGGACGACGGCCAGAACACGTACAACGTGGTCGACGTGCGGCTTGCGCCCGGGGTGCACGTCCCCGACATCACGCTGGAGCGCAACGTCTACACCACGTCCTCCTGCGGGCTGTGCGGCAAGGCCAGCCTGGACGCCGTGCGCACGACGGCCCGTTTCGAGATCGCCGACACTCCCCCGGTCCGTGTCGAGCCGGAGCTGCTCGCCGACCTCCCCGACCGGTTGCGCGCGGCGCAGCAGGTCTTCGACAGGACCGGGGGCCTGCACGCCGCGGCCCTGTTCTCGGAGTCCGGCGAGCTGCTCGACATCCGCGAGGACGTCGGCCGGCACAACGCCGTCGACAAGCTCGTGGGGCGCGCCCTGCGCCAGGATCTGCTGCCGCTGTCGCGGGCGATCCTGCTGGTGTCGGGGCGCGCGTCGTTCGAGCTGGCGCAGAAGGCCGTGATGGCGGGCATCCCGGTGCTTGCCGCGGTCTCCGCGCCGTCGTCGCTCGCCGTCGACCTGGCGGCCGAGACGGGCCTCACGCTGGTGGGATTCCTGCGCGGATCCTCCATGAACGTGTACGCGGGCGATGAGCGGATCGCCCTGCACACCGGGGTGTGACGCGCCTCGCGTCACGGGACGAGGCCCGGCCGGCGGGGAGCGCCCCCTGCGCCGGCCGGGCCATGGTCCGTTCCCCTGTGTTCCGGCCCCTCTGGTCCCCGCTGGCCCTGCGCCCGCGGGGACGGCGGGGAGACCCGCGCCGCGGCCCGAGGCAAGCTCACGCCCCCGCGGCGCGGGAGGCCTCGGCCTCGGCGGCGGGGGCGGAGCCGCCGACGAGCAGGGTCCGCTGCTCGGGGTCGCGCGCCTCGGGGTCGCGGGAGCGGCGCTTGGCGATCACGGCGCACACCATCAGCTGCATCTGGTGGAAGAGCATCAGCGGCAGCACGGCGAGCGACGCCTGCGGGCCGAACAGCACGGACGCCATGGGCAGGCCAGAGGTGAGGCTCTTCTTGGAGCCGGCGAACTGGATCGCGACGCGGTCGTTCCGCCCGAAGCCGAGGCGGCGGGCGCCCTGCCAGGTGAGCAGCAGCATCACGGCGAGCATCAGCGCCTCCACCACCAGCAGTTCGAGCAGGCGCACGACGGTCACCTGGTGCCAGATGCCGGCGACCACGCCCTCGCTGAAGGCGGTGTAGACGACGAGCAGGATCGACCCGCGGTCGACGACCTTGAGGATCGTCTTGTGGCGGGCCATGAACCCGCCGGTCCACCGCCGCAGCAGCTGGCCCGCGAGGAACGGCGCGAGCAGTTGGAGCAGGATCTGGATCAGCGAGTCCGCGGAGAAGCCGACGCCCTCGCCGCCGAGCAGGCCCGCGGCCAGCAGCGGCGTGATCACGATGCCGGCGAGGCTGGAGAAGGAGCCCGCGACGATCGCCGCGGGGACGTTGCCGCGCGCGATGGACGTGAAGGCGATGGACGACTGGATGGTCGAGGGCACCAGGCACAGGAACAGCAGCCCGTGGTAGAGCTGAGGCGTCAGCAGGAACGGCACGAAGACGCGCGCGCCGAGCCCGAGCAGCGGGAAGACGACGAAGGTGCAGGCCAGCACGGTCAGGTGCAGCCGCCAGTTCCGGAAGCCGTCGAGCGCCTCCCGCGTCGAGAGCCGCGCCCCGTACAGGAAGAACAGCAGCGCCACCGCCCCGGCGGAGAAGCCGTTCGCCACCGGGGCCGCGGGTCCCGAGGCGGGAAGGACGGCCGCCAGGGCCACCGTCCCGACGAGCGCCAGGATGTAGGGGTCGATGGGCAGCCAGGACGGCATCTTCCAGGTGCGGCGGTTCATGTGCTCCACTCTCGGTACAGTTCGCGCCTCCCCATGATCCGCCGGACCCCCATGATCGGGAATCCGGTGCACGGCTCTGACTGCGATCACGAAACGTGATGAGCGTCCCGTACGGCGTCTAATCTGGTCGTTGTGTACGACCCCGCACAGCTGCGCACGTTCCTGACCGTGGCGCAGACACTGAGTTTCACCCAGGCGGCCCGCCGCCTGGGGCTGCGGCAGTCCACGGTGAGCCAGCACGTGCGGCGCCTGGAGGAGGCGACGGGCCGCCCGCTGTTCACCCGGGACACGCACCGCGTGGAGCTGACCGAGGACGGCGAGGCGATGCTCGGCTTCGCGGGGACGATACTCGCGGCCCACGAGCGGGCGGCGGCGTTCTTCACCGGGACCCGGCTGCGCGGCAGGCTGCGCGTGGGGGTCTCCGAGGACTTCGTGCTGACGCGGCTGCCGGAGATCCTCCAGGCGTTCCGCTCCGACAACCCCGAGGTCGATCTGGAGCTGACGGTGGAGCTCTCCGGGATCCTGCACGAGCGGCTGGCCACGGGCCGGCTCGACCTGGTGCTCGCCAAGCGCCGCGGCGGGGAGACCCACGGTGACCTGGTCTGGAGTTCGACGCTGAGCTGGATCGGCGCGCCGCGGCTGCGGCTCGCCCCCGACCGCCCGGTGCCGCTGATCCTCTTCCCGCCGCCCGGCATCACCCGGGCGCGGGCCCTTGAGGCGCTGGAGCGCGCGGGCAGACCCTGGCAAGTCGCGTGCACGAGTTCGAGCCTGAGCGGCCTGATCGCGGCGGCCCGAGCCGGGCTCGGGGTGATGGCGCACACCCGGGGGCTGGTGCCGCCGGGGCTCGTGCCGGTGTCCGCCCGGGCGGGCCTGCCCGACCTGGGCGGCGTCGACTTCGTCCTGCTGCGTCCGCGGGACGCGCGGCCCTCGGCCGCCCGTGACGCGGCGGACGCGCTGGCGAAGGCGATCCTGGCGGGCGGCGACCGGCTGCACCGGGCCGCGGACGCCTCCTGACCTGCCGCCCTCGGGCCCGCCTCCGGTGCCAGGCCCCGCCGGAGGACCGCCCGCGGGCCCGCGTAACGGCCGCTTCCGGCGTGCTCAGCCCCGCTCGCCCGCGCGGCCGGTGCGCGGACGCCCCCGGCGCTGCCCCGCGTCGTCGTACGTGAGCTGCTTGACGTTGCGCAGCACAGGCGAGACCTCGACGTGCCGGACGCCGTCGAGGCCGCCCACGACCCCGGTCAGGAAGCGGTAGACCTCGCCGACGTCCCGGCAGACGAGGACGGCCATCACATTGCTCTGGCCGCTCGTGGCGAAGACGGCGGCGGCCTCGGGGCGCGCGGCGAGGGCCCGGCCCACGGCGTCGAGGGCGCGCGGCTCTGCGGTCACCCACAGCAGGGCCCTGGTGGTGTAGCCGAGGGCGGCGGTGGAGTACTCCACGTCGATGTAGAGGCTGCCGGAGCGCAGCAGCTGGTCGAGCCTGCGGCGCGCGGCGGACTCGGAGAGGCCCGAGGCCTTGGCGAGTTCGGCGACGGGTGCCCTGCCGTCGCGTTCGAGGACCCGCAGCAAGGCCTCGTCGGCCGGACCCGGAGCGGTCCGTGCGCCGTCCCGGCCCGCGGGCGTCCTCGGGGTGAGCGCCGCGGCCTGCTCGGGGGTGAGGGCGTCGGCGGCGGCGAACCAGCCGGTCGGGCCGCCGAAGAACCGGTGCAGGATCTGGTGGGCGCGGATGTCGGTGATGCTCGGGGTGCGGGGCAGCTTGCCGAGGATCAGCTCCTCGTGGTCCCCGGCGCGGGAGAAGGCGGTCGAGCAGATGATCTCCGTCCCGCCGGAGGCGAGGCCGATCCAGCTGGTGTCGGGGCGCCGTGCGAGGGCGCGGGCGACCGCGTCGGCGGCGTCGGGCTTGATCCTGAGGCGGAGCGTCCAGCTGTCCCGGCCGAGCGGCTCGCCGTCCCGGACGCCGACGACCCGCAGATCCAGGGCGGAGCCGAGGTGCCGCAGGCGGCGGGCGACGGTCTGGTCGGAGACGCCGAGCACCGCGCCGATCCTGCTGTAGGAGGCGCGGCCGTCGAGCTGGAGCGCCTGGAGCAGCTGGAGGTCCAGCGCGTCGAAAGTGTGGCTTTCCGCCACCGTGCCCCCTCGCGTGTCGGATTCCGGCGCCGTGGCGCCCGTGGCCGCCGCGCACCGCCCGCCTCGTCCGATCGTACGGGCATCGGGGACGGCCCGTGGAGCGAGAGAGTACGGAGTACGGACATGGGGAAGTGGGGACCGCTCATCGCGGTCTGTCTCGGCACGTTCATGCTGCTGGTCGACGTGTCGATCGTCGTGGTGGCGCTGCCGGCGATGGCCGGCGGCCTCGGGGCGTCGCTGAGCGACCTCCAGTGGGTGATGGATGTGTATGCCCTGGTGCTCGCGGCGCTGCTGCTCGCCGCGGGCGCGGCGGCCGACGTGCTGGGCGGCCGGCGGATATACGCGGCGGGCACGGTGGTGTTCGCGCTGGCGTCGCTGGGATGCGGGCTGGCGACGAACGCGCCCGAGCTGATCGCGCTGCGCGCGGTGCAGGGGCTGGGCGCCGCCGCGATGTTCGCGACGACCCTGTCGCTGCTGGCCACCGCGTACCAGGGCAGGGACAGATCGGTGGCGCTCGGCGTGTGGGGCGCGGTCAACGGCGCGGCCGCCGCGGCGGGTCCCGTGCTGGGCGGGGTGCTGACGCAGGGGCTCGGCTGGCGGTGGATCTTCTTCATCAACCTGCCGGTGAGCGTGGCCGCGGTCTGGCTGACGCTGCGCGTGGTGCGCGAGGTGCGGCGCGATCCCGGGCGGCGCGTGGACTGGGTGGGCACGGCGTGCTTCGCGCTGTTCGCGGGCGCGGTGACGTACGGGGCGGTGCGGGCGGGCGGCGACGGCTGGCTGTCGGCTCCCACCGGTGTCTCGGCGGCGGTCGCGGTGCTCGGTCTTGCGGCGTTCGTCCTGGTGGAGCGGCGGGTGGCGCAGCCGCTGATGGACCTGGCGCTGTTCCGCCGTGCGTCGTTCGTGACGGTGATGGCGACGGCGCTGGTCTTCAGCGCGTCGGCGTTCACGATCCTCGCGTACATCTCGGTGTGGCTGCAGACGCTGCTCGGGATGAGCCCGATCACCGGCGGTCTCGCGCTGCTGCCGCTCGCGGCTGCGTCGTTCCTGGTGTCCGCGGTCAGCGGGCGGCTGCTGCACGGGGTGCCCGCGCGCTATCCGGTCGGCATCGGGACGGTGCTGGTGGGCGCGGGCGAGTTCGCGCAGGCGGTGCTGGGGGCGGACTCGTCGTGGCCGGCGCTGACGGCGGGACTCGTGGTGGCGGGCGTCGGGGTGGGGCTGGTCTCCCCCGCGCTGTCCGGGGCGGCGCTCGCGTCGGTGCCGCAGCGCGAGGCGGGCATGGCGGGCGGCGCGCTCAACACGTTCAGGCAGCTCGGGTACGCGCTGGGCATCGCGGTGTTCGGCACGGTCGTCACCTCCAGGATCGCGTCGTCGCTGCACGGCTCGGCGGCCGACCCTGACGGCGCGGCACGCGCGCTCGCGGGCGGCGGCGCCGCCGGGCTGCGCGGCACGGTGCCGCGGGAGGCGCTGCGCTCCGCGTTCGCGTCGGGTCTCGACACCGCGATGATGGCCGCGGGGGCGCTCGCGGTGCTCGCGGGTGCGGCGGTGCTGATCTGGGTACGACCCGGTCGGCGGGGTGCGGCGCCGGCCGTTCGGGAGCCCGAATCGGCCGCCACGGCACCGTAATCGACGCGTACGGATTCGGTGGAGATTCTCCCGCGCGGCACTTACCCTTCGGTCAGAAGTCTGTCCGAGCCTGGCCGGAATGGGGGTTTTCGGCCGCCCACTTGCGGCGGAGTCAACCATTCCGGCCGTTGGACGGATCATTTTCCGCCACCAGGGGTGGGGTAGCGTCGCGGCGCTGTGCGGAGCGCGACAAGGAGCAAGTCATTGCGCGAGTTCACCGTCCCACCCCTCGTGGCGGCCGCCTCGTCCGGGGGCCTCGCCGACCCCGTATTTGATCATGCCCGCGACAATCCGCACCACGTGGCGCTGGGACGCAAGGACGAGGCGGGCGTCTGGCACGACATCACCTCGGCGCAGTTCCGCGACGAGGTGGTCGCCGTGGCCAAGGGGCTGATAGCGGACGGCATACGCTTCGGGGACCGGGTGGGCATCATGTGCCGCACCCGCTACGAGTGGACGATCCTCGACTTCGCGCTGTGGACCATCGGCGCCCGGCCGGTGCCGATGTACCCCACCTCCTCGGCCGAGCAGGTGCTGTGGATGCTCTACGACTCCGGCGCGAAGGCGTGCCTCGTGGAGCACGAGGACCACGCGATGACGGTGGGCTCGGTCATCGACCGGCTGCCCGAGCTGAAGCAGCTGTGGCAGTTGGACGCGGGCGCGATGGACCACCTGCGTACGGCGGGCGCGCACCTCGGCGACGACGTCGTGGAGCGCCACCGCAGAGCGGTGACCCCCGACCAGTGCGCGTCCGTCATCTACACCTCGGGCACCACGGGCCGCCCGAAGGGATGCGTGCTCACGCACGCCAACTTCATCTTCGAGACCGACACGGTCGTGCGCCGCTTCGAGCGCGTCTTCCGCTCCAGGCCGGGCGACCAGGCGTCCACCCTGCTGTTCCTGCCGCTCAGCCATGTCTTCGGCCGCATGGTGGAGGTGGCGGCGGTGCGCGGCGGTGTGAAGCTCGGACACCAGCCGGAGCTGCGGGCCTCCGCCCTGCTGCCCGATCTCGCCGCGTTCCGGCCCTCGTTCATCCTCGCGGTGCCGTACATCTTCGAGAAGGTCTACGGGGCGGCGCGGCGCAAGGCGGAGCGCGAGGGGAAGACCGGCCCGTTCGACAAGGCCGTCGACGTGGCGGTGCGGTACGCGGAGGCGATGGAGGACCGCGCCTTCGGCACGGGTCCCGGGCCCTCGCCCGCGCTCCGGCTCCAGCACCAGTTCTTCGACAAGGCCGTCTACGGCAAGGTGCGCGCCGCGATGGGCGGCCGGGTGCGGCACGCCATGTCGGGCGGCTCGGGGATGGACCGCAGGCTCGGCCTGTTCTTCGCCGGCGCGGGCGTGACCATCTACGAGGGCTACGGCCTGACGGAGTCCTGCGCCGCCGCCACCGCCAACCCGCCCGAGCGCACCCGCTACGGCACCGTCGGCCTGCCGATCCCCGGCACCACCGTGCACATCGCGCACGACGGCGAGGTGTGGCTGAAAGGGCACAACGTCTTCGAGGGGTACCTCGGCGACCAGAAGAACACCGACGCCGTGCTGCACGACGGCTGGCTCGCCACGGGCGACCTCGGTTCCCTCGACGACGACGGCTATCTGACCATCACGGGCCGCAAGAAGGAGATCCTGGTCACCTCGGGCGGCAAGAGCGTCCAGCCGAACGCCCTGGAGGAGCGGGTGCGCGCCCACCCGCTGGTCGGCCAGTGCATCGTGGTCGGCAACGACAGGCCGTACGTGGCCGCGCTGGTCACCCTGGACCACGAGGCGGTCGAGCACTGGCTGTCCGTGCAGGGCAAGCAGCTGCTCGGTCCGAAGGACCTGGTGCGCGACGCCGACCTGGAGACCGAGATCAGGCGGGCCGTGGTCGCCGCCAACACGGCCGTCTCGCAGGCGGAATCGATCCGCACCTTCCGGATACTCGCGCACCCCTTCAGCGAGGAGCACGGGCTGCTCACCCCGTCGCTCAAGCTGAAGCGCAAGGCCATCGAGACGGCGTACACGGCGGAGGTCGAGGCCCTCTACCGCTGAGACGCCGGCCACACCCGGAGTCGGCGGGAATGCCCCCAGGGCGGCGATCGTTCCCGGTCGGGGCGGGTATGCACCCGTCAGGCCGCCGGCCGCTCAGGAGGCCGGAGGGCCACCGTACGAACGAAAAGGATCGACACCGCGTGAGCAGCAAGGTCCCCTCCCTCACTCTCAACAACGGCATCGGGATGCCGCAGCTCGGCTTCGGCGTCTGGCAGGTCCCCGACGACGAGGCGGCCACGGCGGTCGCCACGGCGATCGAGGCGGGCTACCGCAGCATCGACACGGCCGCGGTCTACGGCAACGAAGAGGGCACGGGCAAGGCCATCGCCGCCTCGGGCGTCGCCCGTGACGAACTGTTCGTCACCACCAAGCTCTGGAACGGCGACCAGGGGTACGACGCGACTCTGCGGGCCGTCGACGCCTCGCTCGGCCGGCTCGGCCTCGACTACGTGGACCTGTACCTGATCCACTGGCCGGTGCCCGCCAAGGGGCTGTACGCCGAGACCTACCGGGCGCTGGAGAAGATCCTCGCCGACGGCCGCGCCCGCGCCATCGGCGTCTCCAACTTCCTGCCCGAGCACCTCGACGTGCTCGCCGCCGAGACGTCCGTGGTGCCCGCCGTCAACCAGATCGAGCTGCACCCGCAGCTCCAGCAGGCCGGCTCGCGCGCGGTGCACGCGAGCCGGGGCATCGTCACCGAGGCGTGGTCGCCGCTCGGCCAGGGCAAGGGCCTCCTCGAAGTGCCGACCGTGGCCGCGATCGCCCACAAGCACGGCAGGACCCCCGCACAGGTCGTCCTGCGCTGGCACCTCCAGCTGGGCAACGTGGTGATCCCCAAGTCGGTGACGCCGTCCCGCATCCGGGAGAACATCGACGTCTTCGGCTTCGAGCTGGACGACGACGACCTGTCGGCGTTCGCCGCGCTCGACGAGGGCAGGCGCCTGGGCAGCCACCCCGCAGAGGTCAACTGAACCGAATCCGCGGCGGGGGACCCGGCCGTCCACCGGGCCCGCCCGCGCACCGCGCGTAGGGTGGAGTGGGCCAGGTGTACTGACCCGCGGACGGAGGGAGAGCGCCATGGCCGCGCAGGCACTCGGGCAGGACACCGTGCGGGAGCGGCTGCGGGAGCTGCCGGGCTGGTCCCTCACCGAGGACGGCATCACCAGGACCTACCGGTTCGGCTCGCACTTCGCGGCCACCGCGATGGTCGTCCACATCGCGCAGCTGCAGGAGGAGCTCAACCACCACTCGCGGCTCACCCTCGGCTACGACACCGTGTCGCTGAGCGTGCGCACCCACGACGCGGGGGGCGCCGTCACCGAGAAGGACCTCGAACTGGCCCGCAGGGTCGAGAGCGCGGGCGCGGGCCACGCCGCGCGCTGACCCGCGCGGCGTGCTCAGCCGGCCGGCGCCGCGGGGCGCAGCCTGAGGGTGCGGATCCGGAACGGCCGCAGCCGCAGGGCGGCCGAGAGCGCGTCCGCGCACACGGCGAGTTCGCGCTCGGGGTGCTCCAGCAGGTCGCAGTCGAAGACCCCGGCGAGCGGGAAGCCCGCTGTCAGCCGGGTCCGCACGGCGCCGCCGCATGCCTCGTAGAGCCTGACGACCACGTCGCCGCCGCGGTCGTCGGCGAGCTTCACCGACTCCGCCACCGCGTCCGGGCGGTCCAGCGCGACCAGCGGCCCCGCGGTGGCGCCCGCGAGCCGCAGCGGCAGGTTCAGCGCGTAGCCGCCGGCGATCGCCTCCTCGAAGCCCGCGCCCGCGAGCAGGGCGTAGCCGAAGGTGTGGCGGCGCGCGTACGGGCCGGAGTTGAGCAGTCCGGGCGGGCCGCCGAGCCGGGCCGCGGCGTCGGCGATCACCGCTTCGAGTCCGGCGCGCACCTCCTCGTACTCCTGCTCGGCCTGCCGGTGCACCCGGGCGATGGAGGAGCCGGGCAGGATGTCGTGGAACTGGTTGAGCAGGACCCGCCGCCAGAGGGACGCGACGCGCTCGTGGGGGTAGGGCGCGCCGGTGCGCACCGCGGCGGTGGCGGCCCACAGTTCGGCCTTCGCGCAGCAGGGCCTCGCTGCGGCGGTTGCCGCGCTTGGCGCGGGCCTGGCTCGTGTACGTGCCGCGGCGGTTCTCCGGGGAGAACTCGCCGCGCCGCACCGGTTGCCGCTCGTACTCGGCGCAGGCGGCGGCGAAGAACTCGGCCGGGCGGACGATCTCCACCCTCGGGGAGCCCTCCAGGTCGCGCAGCCTGCGGGCCTTCTCCAGCATGGAGCGGGTGGGCCCGCCGCCGCCGTCGCCGTGGCCGAACGGGACGAGGGAGCGCGTCGCGGCGCCCTTGTCCTGGAAGTTCTCCTCGGCGTGGGCGAGTTCACCGGCGGTCAGCTCGGCGTTGTAGGTGTCGACGGGCGGGAAGTGCGTGAAGATCCTGGTGCCGTCGATGCCCTCCCAGGCGAAGGTGTGGTGGGGCAGCCGGTTCGTCTCGTTCCAGGAGAGCTTCCGGGTGAGGAACCACCGCGCCCCGGCCAGCCTGGCGAGCTGCGGGTAGGCGGCGGTGTAGCCGAACGAGCCGGGCAGCCGCACCCCGTCCTGTTCGACCCCGAACTCCTGCGCGAAGAAGCGCCGCCCGTGGACGAGTTGCCGGGCGAGCGCTTCGCCGCCCTGGAGATTGCCGTCCGCCCCGGCCCACATGCCGCCCACCGGGACCCAGTTGCCCGCCGCGACGGCCTCCCGGATCCGGGCGAGGATCTCCGGGTGCTGCTCCTTGATCCACGCGTGCTGCTGGGCGGACGAGCAGGCGAAGAGGAGTTCGGGGTACTCACGGGCGAGGGCCGTCATGTTGGTGAAGGTGCGGGCGCACTTGCGGACGGTCTCGCGCACGGGCCACAGCCAGGCGGAGTCGATGTGGGCGTGGCCGACCGCGGCGACGGTGTGCGCGGAGGCGTGGGCGGGCCTGGCCAGCACGCCGGCGAGCCGGTCGCGGGCGGCGGCCGCGCTGCCCGGGACGTCGGCGGGGACGCCGGCGGCTGCGGCGCGGCGCAGGGCGTGCAGGACCCCCTGGCGGCGCGAGGAGCCTTCGGGAAGCCGGCGCATCAGCTCGTCGAGCACTTCGATGTCGTGGATCAGGTGCCAGGCGTCCTCGTCGCGCACGGCGATCTCGGCCTGCCGCAGCCGGTAGAGGCGGGTGGTGCCCGCTCTCCTTGGCGAGCCGTAGTGGGTGCCGACGCCGGCGCTGCCGACGATGGGCGGGTTCGCGGCGAGTTCCACGAGGAGGCGCACGGGCTCGCCGCCTGCGGCGTCCGCGGTGAGCGGCGCGCTGCGGCTGTAAAGGTGCAGGCCCTGGAGCGGGGACCCTGACGCGTCGTGGACGAGGCCCTCGGCCTGGCCGCCCGGTCCCCGTCAGGTCGAAGCCGAGGTCGAAGACGGCCTCGACGCGGCGGCCCGTCCACGCGGCGGGGATCCCGCCCGTGGCCCTGAGCCAGGTCGTGCTCCAGGGCGCTCCCCACGTGCCGCCGAGCGGGAAGGGCTCGTAGGCGGCGGTGAGGGCGTCGGCTACCGGCATGGGCTCGCCCTCGACGTGCCAGCCCTCAAGGGCGAGCGGGGCGGCGGCGCTGTAGAGGGCGGGGGCGCACGACGCGGTCGAGGAGCGCCCGCACCCGGGCCTCGGTCGTCGCGCGGTCGTCATGCACGCTGCGCGTCCTCCCGGGGCGGACGGCCCCCGGCACCCGACGGGTCGGGCAGGCGGACGGTGTCGCGGGCGCCGCAGGGCCAGGCGACCTCGGCGACCAGGTCGGTGCCCTCCGCCCGGGCGGTGACGGAGGGCAGGGCCCCGGGGTCGCCGCCGCCGAGGTGGACGAGGGCCGCGTAGAGGGTGCCGTAGGCGACGGGTCCTGCGGTGCCGACGACGGGCGTGGCGGAGACGGGTCCGAGCGCGTTGCTCTCGCGGCCCTCTGCGAGGTGCGCGTGGGGCAGCCCGGCCGCGCCGGTGACCAGCGAGACGAGCCCGTCGCCGCCCGCGACGCGCGCGGTGCCCGCTTCCGCGGAGCCCGCGGCTGCCGCCCCCGCCGCCGGGTCGACGGCGAGGGCCCAGCCGCCGACACGCAGCGGCCAGACGGAGGCGGCTTCTGCCGCCCGGCCGCCCCCGGCGGCGGGCGGACCCTCCGGTACCGGGTCGACGCGTACCGCCCGTACCTCGACCGAGCCGCGCAGCGCGGAGCCCACGGTGATCCACGGGCCTTCGGCGTGGTCGCCCGGCTGGCGGGCGAAGGGGTCCCAGGTGTCGTCCGCGGGCCAGTGGGCGCGGCTGCGGGAGACGGCCGTGGCGCCGTCCGCGCTGATCCGTACGAGGGGGCGGCGGTGGGAGGCGCGGCCCGCCGCGTCGAGGAGGGTGACCGCGTTGTCCACGGGTCCGGGTGTCGGCCCGATCGGCCCCGCCGTGGGGTCTGCGGGCGTCTCGGGTGCCGCGTGGGTGGAGTAGGCGAAGCGCGCGTAGCAGGGGTCGTCGGTGTGCGGCCCCGCCGGGTCGGCGTGGTCGGCGCCGTGGTTGACGACGCGTACGACGCCGTCCGACGCGGTCGTGGAGAGCAGCCAGCCGGGGCCCTTCAGGGTCCGCACCGTGTCCTCGCGCTCGACGGCGAGCGGGACGGCTTCCGCGGTCCACACGGGGTGGCCCGGCGGGAGCGCGAGACCGATGAGGCCCTTGCTCGCCCAGTAGGGCGAGGCGGGGCCCGAGTACGCCTGGAGGACGCCGCGGAAGGGCCGGTGCCAGCCGAGGGTGAGCAGCCCGCGCTCGTCGGTGGCGCCGTGCGCGGTGAAGTGGTCGAGGACGCGGCTCGCGAGGGCGCGGGTCTCGCCGGGGGCGAGCGGGGTGGCGTCGAAGACGGCACCGGTCCACACCGGCGCGAGCGCCGCGTACCGGTAGGTCAGGGAGCGGCCCTGGATGAGGGGTGAGCCGTTGGCGCCGACGAGCAGGCGCTGGTCGTCGAGGAAGCGGCGCAGCCGCGCGCGGTAGCGGTCGGGCAGCCCGGCGGGCGCCGCGTCGCCGAGGATGCGGCAGAACCACAGCGGGTAGAGGTGCAGGGCCCAGCCGTTGTAGTGGTCGAAGTTGCGGCGTTCGCCGCCGGTGAGGCCGTCGGAGTACCAGCCGTCGCCCGCGTACCAGCCGTCGGTGAGGGCGATGGCGCGGTCCAGGTCCTCCTGGCGCCAACTGCCGCCCGCGGTGCGGGCGAACGCCTCGGTGACGCCCTGGAACCACACCCAGTTGTTGCCCGGCATGTCGGTGCCGGCCATGAGCGCGAGCCAGTCCAGGACGCGCTGCCTGACCCCGTCCGTGAGCCGGTCCCAGATCCACGGCCGGCTCTCGTGCAGGGCGAGCGCGATCGACGCGGCCTCCACCTTGGCCTGGTTGCACTCGGCGAAGACGGGCCACCGCTCGGGGCTCGACGGGTCGGTGCCCGCGGCGAGCCCGGCCGCGTACCACTCGGCGAGGCCGTGCGGGTCGGCGCCGTCCGCGCCCCGCAGCCGGAACCCGGCGAGCAGGAACGTCCGCGCGAAGCCTTCGAGTCCGTCGCTCCAGGGGCCGCTCGCGCTCGCTGTGCCGGGCAGGTCGACGAGCGCGTGGTGCGCCGTGGCGTACGGGCGCACGGCGAGCAGCAGGTCGTCCGCGGTGCGCTCGAAGCGGGCGCGCTCCTCGGCTGGTGTCCGGTTCATGGGCGGGCGCCCTCCCGGGCCTTCCCGTACACCGCGCGGCCGGCCGGTCTGGGTCGCCATGTCATGAAAGCCCTTTCGCAGAGGTCCGGGGCGTCTCCGGTCACCACCGGGACCGGCGGGATCATGTAATCCAGCGGATCGCCGTGCGTCAATGCCTCCTGCGGCCACATCCCGGCGGAGGCCGTCACCTCGGCCTGGTCCACGGGTGTGCGGAAGGAGCGCAGGAGGGGGCACAGAAAGCGCGTTCTCACTGGTCGCCGCGGGGTGCCTGCCCCGAGGACGCCGCCGCCGGAGCGCTCCCGCCGCCAAGGGACCACCGCGCGCGAGACCCGCCGCACTCGGCGGAACGGCCCGGCGGGGGCGGAAGGGGAAGGGAGCGTCGGCGCGTGGAGGTCGGGGAGCGCCCGCTGCGGCTGTCCGAGCGGGCGGGTCTTGGCGCCGGGCCTGAGGTGATCCGCGAGGTGCCGCACGCGCCCTCCGCCCCCGAGTCGCTCGACAGCCTCAGCGGCAGGGCCGCGCCGCTGCCCGAGGTGCTGTCCGGCCCCGCGGGGCCGCGCGACGCGCTCGGCCTGCTGGCGACCGCCATGAACCGCTGAACGGGACGGCCAGGACCGCGGTACGGAAGGCCGTGAGACGGCACCAGGATCCCCTAAGGCAGGTTGATAAGGTAGCCTTAGCAGATGGACGATGACCGCGCCGTCGACACGGTCGCCTCCGCCCTGCTCGCGAGCGTCAGCCTGCTGGTGCGGCGGGTGCGCCGGGTGCCGGTCGGAGGGGGGCTGACGATGCCGGAGCGGACCGCTCTGGCGCACCTGGACCGCCTCGGCCCCACCACCTCCTCCACGCTGGCGCGGGAGGCGCAGATCACCGCCCAGGCCATGGGCGCGACGCTCGCCGGACTGCGCTCCCGTGGCCTGGTCGCACGCCGCCGCGATCCGGCGGACGGCAGGCGGGCGGTGCTCTCGCTGACCGACGCCGGCCTGCGGGCGCTCAGGGACAAGCGCGACGAACGGGCCGAGCTGGTGGCACGCGCCCTGGAGCGTGGCACGTTCACCCCTGCTGAGCTGGCGCGGCTCGCGGCGGCCGCGCCGCTGCTTGAGCGGCTGGCCGAAAACATCTGACGCCCGCGCACCGCACGGGCCCACCGACACGATCGAGGCGACACGATGCCCCTGCTCGGCCGACTTCTGAAGAACCGCAGGGCGGGCGAGGCCCACACGGCGTGGCTACTGCCCCGCCTCCAGGGGCCCGACGAACTGGTCCTCAGCAGCAGGCATCTCACCGAGGGCGGTCCCTTCCCGCTCGAACACCGCGCAAGGAGCGCCGGCGGCGAGGATCTCTCGCCCCACCTGGCCTGGTCCGCGCCGCCGTCCGGTACGGCGCAACTGCTGCTGGTCGTCGAGGACATCGATGTCCCCACGCCGAAGCCCGCGGTGCACTGCACGGCCCTGATCGACCCGGCCGCCGGGCAGCTGGAGGCCGGCGCGCTGTCCGGCCGCGCCCCGGGCGCCGGGGTGCGGGTGCTGCGTTCCACCATCGGGCGCGGCTATCACGGCCCCGCCCCCATCAAGGGGCACGGGCCGCACCGCTACACCTTCCAGCTGTTCGCCCTCCCTTCCCCGGTGGAGGCCGCCCCCGGCGCGGCGCCGGTGGACCGGCTGCGACCCAGGGCCCTGCTGGCCGCCGTCGAGGGGCCGGTCCTCGCCCGCGGCAGGCTCACCGCGGTCCACGAGCGCTGACTCCCCCGCCCCCGCGGGGGCGGGCGGCCCCGGCGAGGCGTGACTTGCGCCCGGGGCGCCCGCGCGGTGCGGACGGCCGGGAACGGCCCCCGGGAAGGCGTGACTTCCGGCCCGGACCAAAGGATTCCGCCGTGGGCGAATGACCCGCCGGGAGACGGGCAGGCGGGCCGGTGGACGAGATCCGCCGCTGAGAGGTGATGTACATGGCCACCAGCACTCCCCTGGCGTCCGGTGAGGCGGCGACGACCACGGCAGGGCTGCCGGTGATCGCCGATCCGACGAAGGTCGCACCGCGGGACGCACGGGAGCTGTCGAGGATCTTCTTCGACCGGCTCCAGGTCCTCGAAGAGGGCACCCCCGCATACCAGTACGCACGCAACACCCTGATCGAGATGAACCAGACCCTGGTGCGGTTCGCCGCCAACCGCTTCCGCAACCGCGGCGGTGGCGAGATGGAGGACGTCCTCCAGGTGGGCACGATCGGCCTGATCAAGGCGATCGACCGGTTCGAGCTGTCCCGCGAGGTCGAGTTCACCTCCTTCGCGGTCCCCTACATCGTCGGCGAGATCAAACGGTTCTTCCGCGACACGAGCTGGGCCGTGCACGTGCCGCGCCGGCTCCAGGAGCTCCGGGTCGAGCTCGCCAGGGCCAAGGAGCTGCTGGGCACGCGGCTCGACCGGGAGCCCACGGTCAAGGAGCTGGCCGAGCTGCTCGACCTGCCGGAGGAGGAGGTCGTGGAGGGTCTCGTCGCGACCAACGGCTACACGGCAGGCTCGCTGGACATGCCGGCCAGCGGGGAGGGCGACTCCGGAGGCTCCGCCCGCACCTTCGCCGACGTGATCGGCGAGGACGACCCGGACATGGAGAAGGTCGAGAACCTGCACGCCCTGGCGCCGCTGCTGGACCAGCTCGACGAGCGGGAGCGGAACATCGTGCGGATGCGCTTCGGTTCCGAGATGACGCAGTCGCAGATCGGCGCCGAACTCGGTGTCTCGCAGATGCATGTCTCCCGGCTGTTGAACCGCATCCTGACCCGGCTGCGCGCCGGGATGCTCGTGGAGGAGTGACGCCCCGTCCGGGTGTCCGGGTCTGCGCCGTGTCGTCGCGCCCCGCTGACGCCGCCGCTCTGTCGTCGCCCCCCTGTCGCCGCCCCGCTGTCGCCGCTGCTCTGTCGCGGTCGCTCTCGCGGCCCGTCTGCCGCGCTCAGTCTCGCGGCCGGGCCTGCCGCGGTCGCCCCGCGTGGCCGGGGCCTGTCGCGGCCGCCCTGTCTCCGCCGGTCCGTCGCCGCCCGGGGGCGCTGTCAGTCCCGTGGTGAAGACTTGGACATCTGACAGAACCTCACGTCACGACACCAGGGGGCCCGGGATGACGGAGAGCACCGCGGGAGGGACGGCGCTGGCCGCGGCGTCGGCCGGGGAGCGGACCGCGGCGCGCGCCTATCTGCGGCTGCTGGCCGCTGTCCGGGCCGTGCTCCGCGACGCACCGGACACGCCGCAGGCCGGGCCGCTGCTCGCGGTTCCCCTCGCGGAGGCCGACGAGGCGCTGGGCGCGGCCGGTCTCGCGGGCAATGAGCGGGAGTTCCTGCGCCTGGTGGCATGGCAGGCCGCCGACGACGATCCGCGCCGCACGGCGCTCGACGCCCGGCCGCCCGCCTGAGGGCCTGGCGCGGGCGGGCGCTCCCCGGGCCCCGTGCCCTCGACAGCCGCGCGCTCCCCTGCCGCGCCGGTGGTCGGACAGCTGCCGTGCGGGGTTGTAGACCCGGTTGGCCTTCCAGAACATTCGAAGACAGCCAGGTCCATCCGGCCGGGGACGTACGGGAGGGGCGCTCGCCCGCGGTCAGCGTGTCGCCGAGGCGTGTGGGCTCGAAGGGGTGGCCGCCGTCCTGGAGGTCGAGGTTGGACGCGGCCTCCACATGCGGGCGCACCTCCTCGCCGCCGCTGACCGGACTGCCCACGCGCACCGGGGAGTTGCGCGGGTTCAGGCCCTTGACGGGGGTGCCGTCCCGCAGGTGGACGAGGCCCTCGCACTGGAAGCCGGGGGTGGCCTTGGTGAAGCCGGGGCCGAGCACGGCCTCCACGGTGCGGCCCGCCCACGCGGCGGGCGCCGTGCCGCTGACCGTGCACCACGTGGTGCCCCAGGGCGCGCCCCACGGGGTGCCGGGGGCGATCGGCACGGTGGGCGCCGCGCTCCTTCCTGGACGGGAACGGGTTCGCCGGGGGCGGCCCACATCTCGACGGCCAGCGGTGTCGACTCGGGTATACGGCGAGCCTGATGCGCTCGCGAAGGACGCGCGTCAGGCGCCCTTCGACCGGACTGCGGTCGTCGCGCATGAGGAACGGCTCCTGAATGACGAACGAGTGGGATGGGATGGGACGGGACGGGACGCCCGCTGGTCTTGGCGCGGAAACGCGGATGGTCCCTCAACCGCTCGCCCGACTGCGAAACGCGGAAGGCTGTGCCGGTGACCCCGTTGGACGGGTGACCGTACGGAACAGGGGTGTGCCGGGGGCCGCGCACGGGAGAGGGCGTGGGCCGCCGTGCCCACGCCCTCTCCCGGCTGTTTCCTTCCCCGCGGGGCCGCCGTTCTCTCCTCTGGCGGATGTCCCGCGCGTCACGCCGTGCGCGCCCCGTCCTCGCCGCCGTCCGCGGCGACCGGCGCGACGGCGGCGCTCTCGGCCGCCGCGGCGGCCCCGGACGGCCGGCGCGCGCCGACGACGGAGAGCGGCACCTGCGGGCCCGCGCACTCGCGCAGCCAGCGCCTGAGCACCCGGTGCACCTGCTCGGCGCCGGCCAGTTCCGCGCCGTCCTCGTCGGCGGGGCGCCCTGCGGCGGCCTCGGACAGTGCGCGCGGCGCCATCAGGAAGGCGTGGGACTGCTCGCCGCCGAGCCCGCCGTGCGAGCCGATCTGCTCCTCGAAGGCGTGCACCCGGCCGGTGCCCGGGTCGTACATCGAGTTGACCATGATGTCCGCGACGTGCGGGAAGGCGTCGGTGCGCCGGATCGCGGCGGCGGCGCCCGGCCCGAACCCGGCCAGCGGCCCCTCGCCGTCGGTGAGTTCGGCGAGCGGCACCTCGGCACCTGCGCGGCCGAGCACCAGCGAGCCGTGGCGCTCGCTGCGCACCAGCAGGAAGCCGATCCCGGGGTGGTGGGCGAGGGTGCGCAGCAGGGCGGGGTGGCGCGCGTCGATCTGCTCGCGGCTCATCCTGCCCGGCACGTCGGGGAAGGAGACGAGGCCGAGGTTGCCGGAGGCGAGGACCACGGGCTGCGGGCCGCTCGCGGCGCCCTCCTCCGTGGTGCCCTCGTGGACGGGCCGGTGCAGGGCGGCGCGTACCGCGTGCCGGGCCGCGTAGCGTGCCTCGGCGCCGCTGCGGGTGCGCTCGGCCCTGCGGGAGACCGGCAGGCCGCAGCCCGCCCTGACGAGGTCGCGCAGCGTCAGGCCGTACGCCGCCTCGAAGGTCTCCCCCGGGCTCTGCCCGTGGTCGGAGAGGAGGACGAGGTGGTAGGCGCGGGGCGCGTACGCGGTGGCGCGCGCGATCGCGCCGACGCACCGGTCGAGCCTGGCGAGGACGCGCAGCGCGTCGCCGCTGCGCGGGCCCGAGTGGTGGGCGACCTCGTCGTAGGCGACGAAGTCGGCGTACACGGCGGACCGTCCCGCGAGGACGTCGGCCATCACGGCGGCGACCACGACGTCCCGCTCGACGACCGTGGCGAACGCGCGGATCAGCGGGTAGAGGCCGCCGCGGCCGACCCGGGGCCGCTCGTGGCGCAGCCTGGCGCGGGTGGACTCGCCGACCTCCCTGACGACCTCGAAGGCGAAGGAGACGGCGGTGCGCACCGCGTTCGCGGGGTCGCGGAAGTACGCGAAGTACCCGGCGCGCGAGCGGTTGGAGCGGCCGCGCCTTGCGGCCATCGAGAGGACGAGGGCGAGTTGTTCCGCGCCGCCGCTGAACAGGTTGCCCCGGCTCGCGCCGTCGAAGGTGAGCAGCCCGCCGTCGCCGGTCCGCTCGACGGCACGGCGCTGGAGTTCCGCGGCGCTCGCGGGGCGGTTGCTGACGATGGTGCGTCCTGTGTCCTTCTCGTACCAGCGGAAGGCCGGCACGTCCTCGTTGGTGCCGTGCAGGATGGCGAGCTGGCTCGCGCCCGTCTGGCTGGACCAGTCGGTGCGCCAGTGGGTGAGGCGGTGGGTGCCGTCGGGGCCGAGGCGCTGCGCGATGTGCGGCAGCAGTCCGGCGTCGAGCGCCTCGGTGAGCACGCGGTGGCCCACGCCGTCGAGCTGGACGAAGACCGTGCCGGGCGGGCCGCCCGCGGCCTCGTCCTCGCCGTTCCTGCGGCGCCTGCGGCCCGCGGCGCGGGAGAGCCTGCGCGGGTAGGCGCCCTCGTCGCCCGCGGCGAGCGCGGTGGAGGTCGCGGAGGCGACGGCCGACATCACGGCGGCGACCACCACGGCGGTCTCGGGCCCCGCGTCGCCGCGGCCGTCGGGGATCAGCCGGAGCGCGACGAGCAGCAGCGAGCCGTTGAGGAAGAAGACGAGGAGGCCGAGCAGGAGCGCGGGCACCAGCAGCAGGGCGCGGACGAGCAGCGGCCACACGAGCGCGCTCAGCAGGCCGAAGGCTCCCGCGCCCCACGCGGCGGTCAGGGCGGTGTCGGTGGCGCTGTCACCGCCGGCCGCCTGGAGGTGGAAGCCCGGCAGCAGGGCGGCGAGTACGAGCATGGTGAGCGTGGACGCGGCCCACACGGTGAGCACGCGCAGCAGCGCCCTGCCCGTCGTACGCCACCGCCCGCGCTGTGCCACGGCCCGTTCCCCTCCGTCCCGGCCCGCGGCTCTGCTCCCGCGGGTACGGCCCCAGGGTGGCACAGCGGGTCACGGCGCAGGCCGGGCGGTGGGGGCGCGGGCGGGCGGGCGCGCTCGGGGGCGCGCACGAGGGCGGGCGCGCTGCCGGGGTGCGCCCGGGGAGCACCGTGCGGCGGCCGTGCGCGGGCTGCCGGGGCGTCAGCGGCCGTCGTAGCCGGCGGTCGGCATGGAGAGCCTGCGGTGGACGCCGGCCTTCATGCCCGCGCTGTACGACGGCTCGTCGAGCCGCGCGGTCTCCAGCGGCACGCGTCTGCGGGCGCACTCGGCGGCGAAGGCGTCCGCCGAGGTGAAGGCGCGGGCGAGTACGCGCTCGTTGGGCGCGACGAACAGGTCGACCACGCCGGCCTCGATGTCCACCCACAGGCCGGGGTGGTCGGGACGCACCCCGTACAGCAGGAGCTGCCTGGTGACGGTGAAGCCGCGCTCGGCGGCCCAGCGCGCGCACATCGCGTGCTGGCTGCGGGTGTCCACGAGGAAGGGCTCGCGCTCCAGTTCAGCGAGGGGGGTCAGACTGGCGATCGCCGCCACCCGCGCACCGGCCTCAGCCATGTCAGCCCCCGGCTGTCCCGAACCGTCCGTCGTGCGGGCGACCCTACCGCGCCCCCGTGGGCCGGTGGGAAGTGGTGCGCGGGCCCCTACGGGCGCGCAACGGGGCACGCCGGGGGCGGTCGCGCGACCCCCGCGCCCGCCCGCCGGGCGGAGGCACTGGTTCCGGTGCGGGGGCGGCAGCGTCACCGGCGCGTGGGCCGCCCCCGTAGGCTGAGGATCATGTCCAGCCGGGCCCGCACCCGGGGTCGAGGAAGCCGAGGTCGCCCGTGGGAGCCGTCATCACCTGGTGGGGCCATGCCACCTGCACGGTCGAGGACTCGGGGGTGCGGCTGCTGACCGACCCCCTGTTCGTGCGCCGGTTCGCGCACCTGCGGCGCAGGAAGGGCGCGCTGCCGACCGCCGACGCCGCGGTCGCGGACGCCGTCCTCATCTCCCATCTGCACTCCGACCACCTGCATGTGGGGTCGCTCACCCGGCTCGCGCCCGGCACGCTGCTGCTGGTGCCGCGCGGCGCGGCCCGCTCCGTGCCCGCGCTGCGGCGGCTCGACGCGCGCCGCAGCGCGCGGGGTCTCCGGGTGCGCGAGGTGGTGCCAGGCGACGAGGTCGAGGTCGGCCCGGTGCGGGTGCGCGTGGTGCCCGCTCGGCACGACGGGCGGCGGCTGCCGGTGGGGCCGCGCCTCTCTCCCGCGCTCGGCTATGTGATCAGCGGTGCCTCGCGTACGTACTTCGCGGGCGATACCGGCCTGTTCGACGGCATGGCGGACGCGGTCGGGCCGGTGGACGCGGCCCTGCTTCCGGTGGGTGGCTGGGGTCCCAACCTGGGGCCCGAGCACCTGGACCCGGAGCGGGCCGCGCGGGCCGCGGCCCTGCTGGCGCCCGCCTGCGCGGTGCCGGTGCACTTCGGCACGTACTGGCCGATCGGCTTCGACGGGGTACGGCCGCACGAGTTCCACACGCCGGGCACGGAGTTCGTACGGCAGGCGGAGCGGCTCGCGCCGGACGTCGCGGTGCACCTGCTGCGCCACGGCGAGAGCGTCAGGGCGCGGGTGGCGCCGTGCTGACGGGCGGCCACCTGCTCACGCAGCTGCTCGCGGCGCAGCCCCGGCTGCCCGGCGAGTCGGCCCAGCAGGCCGTGGGCTACCCGTCGATGTTCCTGCTGGTGGTGCTGGGCTCGCTGGTGCCCGTGGTGCCGACCGGCGCGGTGGTCAGCTCGGCCGCGGTGGTGGCACTGCACCAGTCGGACCCGCTGTCGATGCTGTACACGTTCCTGCTGGCGTCGGCCGCCGCGTTCCTCGGCGACCTGGGGCTGTACTGGCTCGGGCGGCGCGGCGTGGACTCGCGGAACGGTTCGCGATGGCTCGCGAAGCTGCGTGAGCACGCGCCGCCCGAACGGCTCGCGCAGGCGCAGGAGAAGTTGGCCGACCACGGGGTGGCCGTGCTGGTGCTCTCCCGCCTGGTCCCTGCGGGCCGGGTGCCGGTGATGCTGGCGTGCCTACTCGCGCGGTGGCCGTTGCGGTCGTTCGCGCGCGGTGACGTGTGGGCGTGCCTGACCTGGGCTGCGACGTACCAGCTGATCGGGATGCTGGGCGGCTCGCTGTTCCCGCGGCCCTGGCAGGGTGTGGTGACGGCGGTGGGTCTGACGGTCCTGGTCGCGGGCACCCCCGCCGTGTGGCGCCGGATACGCGCAGGCGGGCGGGCGGGGGACGCCGGCCGGCGGGGCGGGCAGGGCCAGCACACCTGACGGCGGCCCCGGCGGCGGGCGGTTCTACGCGCGGGCGGGAAGGGCCCGCGGGGGCGCGCCGGGGGCGGTCAGGCCGCCGCGAGCACCCGGGAGGCGCCGACCGGCAGGTCCCAGAGTTCGTCGCGGGGGCGGCCCGTACGCTCCCAGGCGGCCCGCACCCGGGTGAGGGGTTCGAGCACGGGCTCGCAGGAGAGCACGAAGGTGGCCCAGTGCATGGGCGCCATCCGGGCGGCGCCCAGGTCCGCACAGGCGAGGACGGCCTCTTCCGGGTCCATGTGCTCGGCGCGCAGCCACCAGCGGGGCTCGTAGGCGCCGATCGGCAGGAGCGCCAGGTCGATGCCGGGGTGGCGGCGGCCGATCTGGGTGAACCAGTCCCCGTAACCGGAGTCCCCCGCGAAGTGGACCGTGCGGCCGTGCGAGTCGCTGATCACCCAGCCGCCCCAGAGGCTGCGGCAGGTGTCGGTGAGGGAGCGCTTGGACCAGTGGTGCGCGGGCACGAAGTCGAACCGTACGGTCCTGCCGCCGGCGCCGGGCAGCTCCGCGCCCTCCCACCAGTCGAGTTCGGTGACCCGGGTGAAGCCGCGGCGCCTGCACCAGCGGGCGAGGCCCGCGGGCACGAACAGCGGGGTGCGGCGGGGCAGCCGCCTGAGGGTGGGGGCGTCGAGGTGGTCGTAGTGGTTGTGGCTGATGACGACCGCGTCCACCGGCGGCAGGTCCGCCCAGCGGACGCCGACCGGGGTGACGCGGGCGGGGGTGCCGAGGATGCGCCGCGACCACACCGGGTCGGTCAGGACGGTGAGCCCGGCTATCCGCACGATCCAGCTGGCGTGCCCGGCCCAGGTGACGGAGAGGTCGCCCGGCCCCGCGGGCGGCAGCGGGCCCGGGGCGAAGGGCAGCCGGGGGATGTCGCGCAGCCCTTCGGGGCCCGGCCTGACCGCGCCGTCCCTGACGAAGCGCGCGAACTCCAGGACGCCCGGCAGCGGGGCGGTGAGCCGGTCGGCGAACGATCTGGGCCAGTGGCTGCGCCGTTCGCCGACCGGGCGCGGCGCGGGCCTGCGCACGGCGGTCGCCGCCGCCCGGCCGAGGGGGCCCTGGTCCTGTCCGCTCTGCTGGATCGATTCCCTCACTGCGCTTCCGTCCCCTCCGTGCTGCCGGAGCTGCCGGAGCTGCCGGAGCTGCCAGTACCGTCCGTGATGCCGGTGATGCCGGTGGTGCGAGCGCTCCCGGTGATGCCGGAGCCGCCAGTGGCGCCAGTACCGTCCGTGATGCCGGTGATGCCAGTGATGCCCGTGGTGCGGGCGCTCGCGGTGATGCCGGAGCTGCCGGTGGTGCCAGTACCGTCCGTGATGCCGGTGATGCCGGTGATGCCGGTGGTGCCCGTGGCGCGGGCGCTCCCGGTGATGCCGGAGCCGCCGGAGCCGCCGGCGGTGCGGGACTCCCCCGCGCCGTGCCGCGCGGGTCGGCGTGCGATGCTCGGCGCGGCGGCGGAGGCGCTCAGCGCCCGCGCCACGTGCGGCAGTCCGAGCGGGGGCCCCGCGATGACGGACTCCAGCCGCTGTGCCGGGGTCACCCCGAGCCGCGGCGCCCTGGGCAGCCTGACGCGCAGCGCCCTGAGCTCGTCGTTGAAGCGGTGCCCGCCGTACACGGGGGTACCGAGGCGCTCGCCCAGGTGCTCCTCCAGGCCCATGGAGTCGGTGACGTCGACCGTGGCGAGCCGCGCGCGCAGCGGGCCGAAGTCGGCGTAGAGGTGACGGCCCGCCTCCGGCGGCCCTGCGAGAGCGCCCGCGGCCAGGACCGCGCGGTGCGCGGCGGCCGGCGCCCGGCCGTGGGCGACCGCGGCCACCTGGCCGGGCGCGGCGCGCAGGGCGCGCCGGGACCAGTAGCCGCAGGCCGCCTCACGCAGCAGGGCCCCGCCGCCCGGCGGCTCGGGGGCGGAGCGGCGGGCGGCGGTCCCGCACGCCTCGACCAGTTCGGCGAGCGCAGGCAGCCCCGGGTCGGGCGCCGACGGGCCGAAGCGGACGGGGCCGCGGTCCTCGTCGACCGTTCGCCTGAGGTGGCCGCCGTGCGCGGCGGGCCCTTCACCGCCTGCCGTCGCCCCGACAGATGGAGTCATATGCCCTTTATATAGAGGTTTGATAGTGCCTGCTCCTCGAACAGTGCCACCGGGTGCCGCCCCGCTCCCCTGCTACCCACGCCGGGCCCGCGCCGCACCCGGCCACCCGCACCGGCTAGCGGCCCGCACACGGGGTAGGCGGACGCGCATGGCAGACACTCGGGGCCTCGCGGGCCTGCTCACCTCCGCGGACAAGCGGGTCTTCAGATTCGCCGCCGCCCGGCACTGGCCTGCGGCGGAGCCCGTGCTGCCGCGGCTGAGCCGGGCGGCCGACCACGGCCTGCTCTGGGCCGGTGCGGCCGCGGCCGTCGCGGTTCTCGGCCGCGGGGCGCGCTCGCGCCGGGCCGCGGCGCGCGGCATGGCCTCGCTCGCGCTGGCCTCGGTCACGGTCAACACGGTGATCAAGCACGCGGCCAGGCGCGAGCGGCCGCGCCTCGACGTCGTACCGGTGATACGCAGGCTGAGCCGGCAGCCGGTCACCACGTCGTTCCCCTCGGGGCACGCGGCGTCCGCTGCCGCCTTCGCGACGGGCGTGGCGCTGGAGTCGAAGGGGTGGGGCGCGGTGGTGGCGCCGGTCGCCGCCTCGGTGGCGTTCTCCCGGGTGTACACCGGCGTCCACTACCCGAGCGACGTGCTCGCGGGCGCCGCGCTGGGTGTCGGCGCGGCGCTCGCGGTGCGCGGGATCGTGCCGACGCGCTCCCAGCTGCCGTCGCCAGGCCGGCCGTTCGCCGAGGCGCCGAGGCTGCCGGGCGGCGAGGGTCTGGTGGTCGTGGCGAACCGGGCGTCGGGCTCCGCCGAACTGGCGTCGGTGGTCTCGGACGCGCTGCCGCGCGCGGAGGTCGTCACGTGTGCGCCCGAGGACGTGCCGGCCGAGTTGGAGAGGGCGGCGCGCAGGGGCGCGGCGCTCGGCGTGCTCGGCGGCGACGGAACGGTGAACCGTGCCGCGCAGGCCGCCGTGCGGCACCGGGTGCCGCTCGCGGTCTTCCCCGGCGGCACGCTCAACCACTTCGCCTACGACCTGGGCGTCGAGTCCGTCCACGACACCTGCAGGGCGCTGGCCGAGGGCGAGGCCGTACGGGTCGACCTCGGACGCTTCACCCCGGGCCCTGACGGGCAGGCGCACGGCTACTTCCTCAACACGTTCAGCCTGGGCGTCTACCCGGACCTGGTGCGGGTGCGGGAGCGGTGGGCGCCGCGGCTCGGCGGCTGGCCCGCGGGGGTGCTCGCGGCCCTGGAGACCCTGCGCAGGGGACGGCAGCTCGACGCCGAGTTCGACGGGGTGCGCAGGACGCTGTGGCTGCTGTTCGCGGGCAACAACATCTACCAGCGGATGGGGCCGACGCCCGGCCACCGGCACGACCTGGCGGACGGGCTGCTCGACGTGCGGATCGTGCACGGCGGGCGGCTGCCGGGCGCTCGGCTGCTCGCGGCGGCGCTCGCGGGGCCGCTCAGCAGATCCCCGGTGCACGCGGCCGAGCGGATGCGCCGGGTGCGGATAGGAGGTCTCGCGCCGGGCACGCAGCTGGCGTACGACGGCGAGGTCACCGCCGCCCCGCCGGAACTGGTGCTGGACAAGGCCGTGGAGGCGCTGACCGTGTACCGGCCGCAAGTGCTCTCCGCGTCCGCCTTCTGAGCCGCGCCGCCCGATACCCGAGTCCAGTATCCGGTACGTACTGTCTCACCATCCAGGACCGGGTTTACGGTGATCCCGTCACGCGACCCGCGAGAAGGGAAGTCGCCCCATGGCCAAGGAGACCGCCGTCTACACCCACGGGCACCACGAGTCGGTGCTCAGGTCGCACCGCTGGCGCACCGCCGCCAACTCGGCCGCGTACCTCGTGCCCGAACTGCGTCCAGGGCAGGCGCTGCTCGACGTGGGGTGCGGGCCCGGCACCATCACCGCGGACCTGGCCGCCCTGGTGGCACCCGGCACGGTGACGGCCGTGGACGCCGCCGAGGGCGTGCTGGAGGCGGCGCGGACCGCGGCCGAGGAGGCCGGGGCGGACAACGTCCGCTTCGCGGTCGCCGACGTCCACGGCCTGGACTTCCCCGACGACTCGTTCGACGTGGTCCACGCCCACCAGGTGCTCCAGCACGTCGGGGACCCGGTGGGGGCGCTGCGCGAGATGCGCCGCGTGTGCAGGCCCGGGGGCGTCGTCGCCGTGCGGGACGCGGACTACGGCGCCTTCAGCTGGTACCCGCAGCCGCCGGAGCTGGACGACTGGCGCGACCTGTACCGCAGGGTGGCGCGCGCCAACGGCGGCGAGCCGGACGCCGGCCGCAGGCTGCTGTCCTGGGCTCGGGAGGCGGGCTTCACGGACATCACGCCGTCCGCCTCCACCTGGTTCTACGGGACGCCCGGGGAGCGGGCGTGGTGGAGCGGCCTGTGGGCGGACCGCACGGTGGCGTCCGCCTACGCGGAGCGCGCGACGGCGACCGGCGAGGGCACCCGCGAGCAGCTTGAGGCCATCGCCGAGGCGTGGCGCGCCTGGGGCGCGTCAGCGGACGCCTGCTTCGTCTGCCCGAACGTGGAGCTGCGCTGCCGCGCCTGACGCACCCCGCCCCGGCTGCGACGCGGCAGGCCCGCGCACGCGTCGGGGCGTCAGCCGCGGAACCGCGCCGCGTGGATACCGAACACCCCGTCCCCCGGGCGGGGTCCTCCAACTAATCTGATCAGCATGGAGATCCTCGGGACCACGCTGCGCATCTACGTCGACGACCTGGACCGGGCCGTGGTGTTCTACGAACGCCTCACCGGCACCCCGGCGCTCCGCTCCGAACGCGGTGGCGTGTCCGTCGCCGCGGTGGGCTGCTTCCTGCTGATGAGCGGTCCCGCCGCGGAGATCGACGTGCTGCGCAAGGTGACGGCGACCATCGCCGTGAAGGACGTCGCGGACACGGCGGCCACCCTCACGGAGGGCGGCGGCCAGGTGCTCGTCGGACCCGTCGAGACGCCGGGCGGCCGCAACCTCATCGCCCTGCACCCTGACGGCGCGGTGTTCGAGTACGTGGACCGGGCCCCGCAGCAGCCGTAGCCCGGCGCTCGCGCCGGGCCAGCAGCCCGTAGAGCACGGCGGGCACGGCGAGTCCGACGATCCACGAGATGTCGGCGCCGCCCAGCGGCCCCACGGCTGGACCGGTGTAGAAGCTGGTGGACAGGAAGGGGAACTGGGCGGCGAGGCCGACCGCGTAGCTGACGAGCGCGGTCGCGCGCCAGCCGCCGTAGCGCCCCTGCGGGTCGGTGAGCGCGGGGATGTCGTAGCGCTCGCGCGAAATCAGGTAGTAGTCCACGAGGTTGATAGCGGACCAGGGCGTGAAGAACGTCAGCAGGAACAGCAGGAAGTCGGCGAACGAGTCGAGGAACGAGTTGCGGCCGAGCAGCGCGACGGCCGTGCCCGCGACCATGATGCAGACGATGTACGCGCCCCGGCCGCGCCGCGAGAGCCGCCGCTGCCCGCGGAAGCCGCTGACGCTGGTGACGATCGACATGAAACCGCCGTACGTGTTGAGCACGTTGATGGTCAGCTTGCCGAGCGCGACGGCGAAGTAGAGGAACGCGGCGACCACCCCTGTGCCGCCGAGGCCCACCACGTAGCCGACCTGGTCGTCCACGAAGGCGCCGCCCGCGGTGGCGGCCACCAGCACGCCGAACGTCATCGACCACTGGGAGCCGAGCGCGGTGCCGCCGAGCGTCCACCAGAAGGTCGCCCTGGCGCTGGTCGTACGGGGCAGATAGCGCGAGTAGTCGGCGACGTACGGTCCGAACGCCAGCTGCCAGGACGCGGAGAGCGCCATCGCCAGCAGGAACATCGGGAGGTGAAAGGCCCGGTCGTGCAGGACCTCGCCCAGGTGGATGTGGTCGAGCAGCCGGATGCCGAGATAGACGAAGGCGATCGCGCACACGACGCTGGCGATCCGGCCGAGCGCGTGGATGATCCGGTAGCCGACGATCGCCATGGCGGCGGTGACGAGCGCGAAGACGACGATCCCCGCCACCGGGCCGAGGTGGGTGAGCTTGCCGACCGCCTGACCCGCGAGGACGGTGCCGCTCGCGAAGAAACCGATGTACATCACGACGACGAGCACCAGCGGCACCACCGCGCCCTTCACGCCGAACTGGGCGCGGGAGGAGATCATCTGCGGCAGTCCGAGGCGGGGTCCCTGCGCGGAGTGGAGCGCCATCACCGCGCCGCCGACGAGGTTGCCCGCGAGGAGCCCGACGAGCGACCACACCACGTCGCCGCCGAAGATGACGGCGAGGCCGCCGGTGACCACGGTGGTGATCTGGAGATTGGCGCCCAGCCAGAGCGTGAACTGCGAGAACGCGGTGCCGTGCCGCTCGTCGTCCGGCACGACGTCGATGGAACGCCGCTCGACCAGGGAGTCGGCCACGCGCTTCTCCGTTCCTCGGACGGTTGTGCATACGATCATGCAGAGTTCCGTTTGATGAATAGATTGTCAATACTCCGGGCACCGCTCCCCGGCCCCGGGCACGGCGGTCCCTGCATCCGCCACGCCGCGACGCGTTCCGGCCCCTGCGAGAGGCGCCCAGGGGCCCCGTACGGCACCGGAGCAGCCGACGAGACACCCTGGCGACCGCGCCCGACGGTCCGGGCTGCTCGGCATGGCGCCGTGCGGCCGGGGCGAGGCCTGGGAGGACCGCCGGCCCCGCGGGCGCGCCCGCGGGCCGCCAGGCGTGCCGGCCCTGGCGCACCCGCGCCGAGGGTGGCCGCCGCCTGGGGGCCGGCCAGCAGGCCCGTGCCGCAGTGGCCCCCCGCCGGGCACACCCCGACCCGGCGCGGGCGGCCACTGGCCGGCCGACGGGGGGACGTCAGCCGAGGGGAGACGTCACAGCGCGGCCAGCAGCCCGTCGAGCGGCGCCGGGGCCCGGCCCTCGCCGAGCGCCCGCACGAGGACGCCGCCGTAATGGATCTTGCGGCCGCTCGTCGTGCCGAGGAAGCGCCTGAACTGCTGCTGCGGCGCGCGCCCCCGCTGCGCGGGCTGGCGCAGGAAGGTCCGCAGGGGCCGCAGGTCGCCCTCCTCCTCGACGATCTCCGCCACGCGGGCCGTGCCGAGCACCCGGATGAGCTCGTCCTCCAGGTCGGCCGCGCAGACGAAGAAGCCGTCGGGCGCGGCCCCTGCCCGCTCGAACCCGCGCGCGTAGTACGGGCGCTCCGCCTCGTCGCACAGCCCGGCGAGGCGGAGCCCCAGCCCTGGCGGTCCCAGGAGGCCGGCGTAGCGCGCGACGCTCATCGCGCCGCCGATCGCCAGCACGCAGGCTCCCTCCGCCGCCAGGTCCCGGCCCCTGCTCCCGGCCAGCGCGTGGACGGCGGCGACGTCGCTCGGACCTTCGAGCAGGACGGCCGTGCGGACGGCGAGCCGCGCGGCCAGCTCCCGCGCGGGCCGGTCGGTGCCGCCCGCCGCCCACGCCGTCACCGCGTCCGTCAACTCCCCCATGTCGGCCATGGCGCCAGTCTCCGGCGCGCGCCCGGTGCGGCGCGAGGCGATTTCCGCGGGCGGGCCTGCCGGTCGGGCGCGGACCGCCGGCGGAGGGACCGCGCGGCCGCCCGCCGTCCACTGCCGGTCGCGCCCCGCCAGGCTCCGCTCACACCAGGCTCACCAGCAGGCTCGCGTTGAGCGCGACGATCACCACACTCACCGCGACCGCGGCGACCGTCGTCGCGCGGCGGTTCACCCAGGGACCCATCACCGCGCGGTCGCGGGTCAGGGCGACCAGCGGCACCAGCGCGAACGGGATGCCGAAGGAGAGCACGATCTGGCTCACCACCAGGGCGCGCGTGGGACTCATGCCGCTGCTGAGCACGGCGAGCGCGGGCGCGACGGTCAGCACGCGGCGCAGCAGCACCGGGATGCGCCGGCGCAGGAAGCCGCCCATCACCACCTGGCCCGCGTACATGCCGACGCTGGTCCCCGCGAGGCCCGACACGAGCAGAGCCAGGGCGAAAGCCCACGCGGCGAACGGACCTGCCAGGGCGCCGTACGCGTGGTGCGCGGCCTCGAGGGAGTCACCCGCGCCGGGGGCGCGGAAGTGGAACAGCGAGGAGGCCGAGATCAGCAGGGCCGCGTTGACCGCCCCGGCGAGCCCCATCGCGACCAGCACGTCGGCCCGTACATGCCGCAGCAGCCTGCGCCGTACCGGCACGTCGTGGCGCCCGTTCTCCAGCTCCAGGCTGAACCGGTCGCTGGTCAGGGCCGAGTGCAGATAGATCACGTGGGGCATCACGGTCGCGCCGACGATGCCGCCCGCGAGCAGCAGGCTCTCGCCGCCGTCGAGGCGCGGGACGAGGCCGCCGGCCGCCGGGCCCCAGGAACCGCCGGTGCCGAGCACCTGGCTGAGGAACGCCCCGAGCAGCAGCGCGAGGCACAGCGCCATCGCCACCTCGAACCGGCGCTTCCCGCCGCCGCTCATCGGCATCAGCACGAGGGAGGCGAGCCCGATCACCACGCCCCCCGCGGGCAGCGGCAGGCCGAAGAGGATGTGCAACGCGACGGCCCCGCCGACCACTTCGGCGAGGTCCGTCATCACGACGACCAGTTCGGCCTGCGCCCACAGGCCGCGCACCACCGGGCGGCGGTAGCGGGTCCTGCACAGCTCCGCGAGGCTCGCGCCGGTGGCGAGGCCGAGCTTGGCCGAGAGGTACTGGAGCAGCATCGCGACGATGTTCGCCGAGACGACCACCCACAGCAGCAGCGGCCCGAAGACCGCTCCCGCCTGCACGTTGGTCGCGAAGTTGCCGGGGTCGACATAGGCGATCGCGGCGACGAACGCGGGGCCGAGCAGGGTGTAGGAGATCCCGGCCCGCAGCCGGGGCTTGCGCTCCCCCGGCACCCGTCCCCCGCCCTGCGCTCTCTCCCGCGCCGCGGCCGGGGGCGGGCTCGCGCCCCGGGTGTGCTCGTGCGCGGGCACGCGGGACGCGTCGCCCGTGGTCTTACCGTCCATGGTCCGTTGCACCGCCTGCTGGTTCGGCCGACAGCGAGTGCCGGGAGGTCCGGCCGTCCGCACGGCGGGTGCGGGCGGCGCCGCCGCTGCCGGGGCGCCGCCCGCACCCGTGGACGCGCGGATCAGGGGATGTTGGAGGGCCGCACCAGGCCCTCGGCGAGGTCGCCGATCTCCGAGGAGGGGATGGCGCCCGGGTTGAGTACGACCTCCTCGACGATCAGCGTCTCGGTGGTCAGCAGCAGGGCGGCGATGGACGCGGCGCTCAGCAGCGCGCAGCGGGTCACCTTCAGCGGGTCGATGACACCGCGCACGAACAGGTCCGCGTAGTCGCCGCGCAGCGCGTCGAGCCCGCAGCCCGGGGGCAGGTGGGAGACCTTCTGCTCCGCGTCGTCGCCGTCGAGGCCCGCGTTGATGGCGATCCAGCGCAGCGGCTCCGCGAGCGACTTGGCGACGATGTCCCGTCCGACGGCGGCGTCGCCGGTGAGCCCGTCGAGGGCGGCGACGGCCGCACGGGTGTGCAGCAGCGCGGCGCCGCCGCCCGCGACGATCCCCTCCTCGGCCGCCGCGCGGGTCGCGGCGAGCGAGTCCTCAAGGCGCATCTGCTTCTCCTTGAGCTCCACGCCGCTGGCCGCGCCGACACGGATGACGGCCACACCGCCGGAGAGCTTCGCGATGCGCTCGCTCAGCTTGTCCCTGTCGTGCTCGTTGACCGCACGCTCCAGCTCGGTCTTGAGGTTCTCGATCCGCTCCACCACCTGCTGTTCGCTGCCCCCGCCGCCGAGGACCGTGGTGGACCGCTCGGTCGCGACGACCTTCTCCGCGCGCCCCAGGTCGGCGAGGGTGACCCCGTCGAGGGAGCGGCCCGCGGTGCCGGTGATGACCCGTCCGCCGGTGAGCGCCGCGAGGTCTTCGAGCTCCGCGATCCGGCGGAAGCCGAAGCCCGGCGCCTGCACGGCGAGCGAACGGAAGGTGCCGTGGGCCGCGTTGGTGACGAGCATGCCGAGCGCGGGCCCGTCGACGTTCTCCGCGACGACCACGAGCGGCGAGCCGGTGCGCATGACCTGTTCGAGTACCGGCATCAGCTCCTGCACCGCGGTGATCTTGGAGTCGCACAGCAGGATGTACGGGCTCTCCAGCACGCTCTCCTGCCGCGCCGAGTCCGTCACCATGTACGGGGAGATCCAGCCGCTGTCGAACTCAAGGCCCTCCACGTACTCGACGGAGAGGCCGAACGCGGAGGACTCCTCGACGGTGACGACGCCGGTGCGGCCGACCCGCGCCACGGCCTGCGCGATCGCCTCGCCGATCGCGGGGTCGTTGTTGGCGGACAGGGCCGCCACGCGCAGGAGTTCGTCGTCCGACGTGACGGGCCTCGACTGCTCCTGGAGGCCTGCGACCGCGCGGGCCACGGCGGCCTCGATGCCGTTCTTGACGAGGATCGGGTTGGCGCCCTCCGCGACGGCCGCGAGCCCCTCCCGCACGATGGCCTGGGCCAGCACGGTCGCGGTCGTGGTGCCGTCGCCGACCTCGCCGTTGGTACGGGTGGCGACCTCCTTCGCCAGCTGCGCGCCGAGGTTGGCGAACGGGTCCTTCAACTGGATCTCGCGGGCGATCGTCACGCCGTCGTTGGTGATGGTGGGCGGTCCCGTCAGCTTCTCCAGGACGGCGTTGCGCCCCTTCGGGCCGAGGGTGACGCGCACCGCGTCTGCCAGGGCGTTCACTCCGCTGAGCAGCAGTGCGCGCGCTTCGGAGTTGAAGCGCAGGTCCTTCGCCATGGCTGGCGTCCTTTCACGTTCGGGGTGGGTCGGGGGTGGGCCCGGGGAGAGCCGACGGCAGGTCGAGGGGGGGACGGCGGTGACGGCGGCCGTGCGGATCCGTGATGCGCCGACCCTGGTTCCGGCCCGGGAGGGCCGGGGGTCCACGGACGGCCGCCGCCACCTGTTCTGGGGCGGGCGCGGGTCAGGGCACGAGGATCGCCCTGCCGCGCACCCGGCCGGCGTCCAGGTCCTCCAGTGCCTGGCTGAAGGCGTCGAGCGGATAGCGGGAGGTGTGCAGGGTGACGAGGCCGCGCGCCGCCAGCTCCATCAGCTCCACCAGGTCGGTGTAGGAGCCGACGAGGTTGCCGACGAAGTTCAGCTCCGAGGAGATGATGTCGATGGTCGGCACGTCGAGCTTCCCGCCGTAGCCGATGACGTGGTAGTCGCCGGCCCTGCGCAGCATCGCGACCCCGTCCTCGACCGCGCCGCCCTCGCCGACGAAGTCGAGCACGGCCTCGGCGCCCTGGCCGCCGGTCAGGTCGAGCACGTGCTCCACCTGGCTGCCGTCGCCGACGACGGTGTGGTGCGCGCCGAGGGTGCCCGCGAGCTTCAGGGCCTCAGGGGAGCGGTCGACCACGATCAGCTCGGCCGGGGTGAGCGCGCGCAGCGCCTGGATGCCGATGTGCCCGAGACCGCCCGCGCCGATGACCACGGCCTTGTCGCCGGGGGCGAGCCTGCGGGCCGCCTTCTTCGCCGCGTGGTAGGCGGTGAGCCCGGCGTCCGCGAGCGCCGCGACGTCGGCGGGGGCGAGGGAGGCGTCCAGCTTGACGACGGCGCGCGCGTTGGTGCGGATCAGCTCAGCGAAGCCGCCGTCCGCGTCGATGCCGGGGAACGCCGACGCCTGGCAGTGCACGTCGTCGCCGCGGCGGCACGGCCCGCACAGCCCGCAGGTGACGAGCGGGTGCAGGATCACCGGGTCGCCGACGGCGACATGGCTGACCGCGCTGCCGACGGCCTCGACCCAGCCGGCGTTCTCGTGGCCCTGCGTGTACGGCAGCGCCACATGGGTCTTCGGCTCCCACTGGCCCTCGATGATGTGCAGGTCGGTGCGGCACAGGCCGGCGCCGCCGATCCGCACGACCACGTCCAGCGGGCCCTGCACCCGGGCGTCGGGCACCTCTTCGAGTACGGGGGTCGTGTCGTAGGCGTGGGTGCGTACGGCCTTCACGCGGCGCCCTCCCGGGGCAGGACGGCGTCCTCGCCGTAGCGGACGGCCAGCAGGCCCTTGCACATCTCGGAGTTGGCGTCGATGCCCACCTCCGTGGTCCGCGCGAGGGTGAGGTGGCGCTCGATGCCGGAGGCCGGGACCGCGCGGCCGCTCTCGTCCACGAAGGCGGGCGCGCCGGTGGAGGACGGCAGGCCGAGCGCCCTGCGGCGGCGCAGCAGCGGCAGGCCCACGCGTTCGGGCAGGTCGCCCAGCTTGGCGTCGGCGAGCTGCTGGGGCGTCCAGCCGTGGGCGAGCAGCCGCCGGCCGATCCGGCCCTGGCTCGCGATCATGCCCTTGCGCAGGAAGACCTCGCGCAGCCCGTCGAGCCGCTCGGCGTCGGCGAGCGCGGGGAACGCCTCGTCGAAGCCGGTGCCGCAGGCCACCCCCGCGTTGATCTCGTCGGACGCGAAGTGGTCTTCGAGCACCACCTCGGCGCTGTCCGCCCACTCCAGCGCGGCGAGCGCCCTGCGGGCGTCGTCCACCATCAGCCAGGCGAAGTTGGGCGCGCAGAAGTAGGTGGGCAGGCGCAGCCTCGCCGTCACCCGGCCGCCGTCGACGCTGACGCCGTGCACGAACCCCAGCTCGGTGATGGGCCGGTCGAGCTCGGGGTCGAGCACGGCGGCGAGCGCCTCGGTGACCTGCCGGGAGCGGACCGCGGCCTCCTCGGTGGCCGGGGGCGTGCCGGTGGCGACCGCGCTCATGCGGCCACCGTCCCCGCGTCCTTGATCTGCGCGCTCTCCGGCACCTTGATGTCGTAGAGGCGCGCCATGGTCAGGCCGAGGACCTTGCGCTTGAAGTCGGTGGTGAGCTGCCCGTACTCGCTCTGCATGTCCTCCGGGATCTGGAAGTCCACCAGGGACTCGATGAGCCACTTCGGGCTCCAGATCGCGTAGTCGCTGCCGAAGGTGATGCGGTCCTCGTCCAGCCAGAACAGCAGCTCGCCGATGACCTTGGCGAAGTAGCGGGGCCTTGAGTGGATGAACGGGAGGACCACGGACAGGCCCGCGTACACGTTGGGCTCCTGGGTGGCGATCCAGCAGAAGTCCTCAAGGCGCGGCAGCCCGGAGTGCTCGACCACGAAGTTGAGGCCGGGGAAGGCGGTCGCCGCGGCGTCCACGTCGGCGACGTCGAACGCGTCGCGGTTCAGCGGCCAGATCGTGGGGCCCTTGTGGATGTGGACGTTGCGGATGCCGAGTTCCTCGCACTTGGCGAGGTAGGTGAGCGCCATCGGGTCGCTGAGCTTGTAGCCCTTGGAGTCGCCGCGCCACTCTGCGGTGTACAGCTTCACGCCCCGGCCGCGCAGGTTCCACTCCTCCGCGAGCTGTTCGAGGCGGTCGAGGCCGGCCTCTCCCTCACGCGGGTCGAAGGCGCCGTTGACGATGAACTTGTCGGGGTGCTTGCGCGCCAGCGCGCCGTTGGACTCGGTGGTGTTGAATCCCTTGGTGTAGAACTCGGTGAGATAGGTGGGCTGGAAGATGGCCCGGTCGACGTAGCCGGTCTCGAAGAGGTCGTGCAGGATGTCCTGTTCGCTGTACTTGCGGAACTTCTCCAGCGGCCACACCCACTCCTTCGGGCTCAGGTTGCGCTGGTAGTCGTAGAAGCAACGGATGAACCCCTCCCCGTACTTGTTGGCGGTGTTCTCCTCGCTCGCGTCCCAGAAGTGGATGTGGCCGTCGACCACGAAGTAGTCGACTCCGTCCTTGTGGTACATGCGGGCTCCTTCTTCGCTGTTGCTGTGTCACGGGGGTGGGGGCCCGGCCGTGCGGGGCCGGGCCCCCGGGGTGGGGTCAGGACTCGACGGGGGTGAGGTCGAAGTCGATGTACTCGGCCGCGTCCTCGGGGTTCGCGAAGAGGATCGTGCGGTCGTCCAGGTGGACCATGCGCCCGTAGTGGGTGGACATGATCTCCTCGAAGTCCTCGACGGAGAACTCGGTGCCGAGCGCCTCGGAGATCTCCTCGAAGTCGAAGTCGATGACGCGGTCGCCGTCGACCCGGATCATGGACGGGTAGTCGGTGACGACCACGCCCTTCTTGCCACGCATGACGTCCGCGACGACATGCCCGTTCTGGTTGTTCATCAGCGTCACTCCGCAGCGGTTGGACGAGCTGCGGTCGACGGCGAACTGCTTGCCCTCAGCGGTCACTTGGCACTCCCTTCACTGCCGGCTGCGATGTGGGCGTCGGCGCCGAGGCCGAGCCCCGCGAGCAGCGCCACCTCGCGCTCCTTGGCACGGTCGAGGCTGTCCTCGAAGCGCAGGACCTTCTCCTCGGGCTGGGACCACAGCGGCTGGAGCCTGCGGGCGGCCTCAAGGCTGACCGGCACCCAGCGCTCCAGCCACTCCTGGAGCAGGGCCCGGTTGGCGGCGCCGTGCGTCTCGTCCTCGACGAGCATCGAGAACAGCGCCCGGGTGTAGCGCAGGTCGCGGTCGTAGTCGTTCTCGCCCGCGCCCATGACGGTGGGCGTGGTGAAGTCGCCGTTGCGGGCGGCGATCTGCATCACCAGGTGGCTGCGGAACAACTCGCCGACGAGCGGCTCGAAGACCAGGTTCGCCGCGAACAGCGCCTCGGCCCAGTCCTGTACGGCGGTGATGCGCTCGACGTTCTCCCGTACGCCCTGCCAGGAGGGCTCGGTCTGCCACACCTCGCGGTGCGCGGAGCCGTCGAAGTGCGCGAGCTGCTCCTCGATGTCCAGGTTGTACAGCGCGAGGTCCTGGGCGAAGCGCAGCTTGTGCGCCGCGTTCACGGCCATCGCGTTGTTGATCATGTTGGTCGGGCCCGAGCGCTGGACCGCGACGAACACGTGCATGCCGAGGCCCTGTTCCGCGTGCATCCAGGCGCCGACGTTGCGCTCCACGAAGCGGCTCCACGCCGGGGTCCACTGCGCGTAGGCGTCGGCCTTGCGGGCGCCTTCGAGGTTCTGCTGGATCTGCCGCACCACGTTGGCGTTGTTGCGGTAGATCGTCTGCTCCCACTCCTCGTTGGGGTCGCGGAAGGCGTGCCAGTCGCCGGAGCGCAGCTGCGTCCACTCCTGCGGGTAGCCCTTCGATCCGTCGGCGAAGCCGTAGATCCAGCCCTGGAGGAGGTGGCGCTCGGGGTCGGGCTGGACGTCGAAGGTGACGTCCTCGTACATGGTGGCCCGCATCTTCTGCGGCTTGTAGTAGCTGAAGGCCCTGCTGGTGGAGCTGGGGAACACCAGCGCCCCGGCTTCGGCGTCCGTGAACTGCGGTTTGGGGAAACTCCGCGTTGCTGTCTCTGCCATGCGACTCTGCTCCTCAGGTGTCGGTGGACGTGGTGAACCTGTCCTGGAAGATCCGCTCCTCCGGTATGCCCTTCGCGGTGAGTACGGCGGTCGCCGCGTCGCACATCCCGGGCGGCCCGCACAGGTAGGCGTCGAAGCCGGCCAGGTCGCCCTCCCGGCCCTCCACCACGTCGGTGATCAGCCCGTGTTCGTATGCCCCCGCCGCCCGCTCCTCGGACAGCGCGGGGATGAAGGCGAAGTCCGCTAGCCTGCTTCCGAGTTCGGCGATCTCGTCGAGGGCGAAGAGGTCGCCGGCGGTACGGGCGCCGTAGTAGAAGCGGACCGGGCGGGCGGAGCCCGCGGCGGCGAGGGCCCGCAGCTGGGCGAGGATCGGCGCCATGCCCGCGCCGCCCGCAAGCAGCACGATGCCCCGGTCGGGGGCGTCGCGCATGACGCAGGAGCCGTAGGGCCCCTTGACGGTGAGCTGGTCCCCGGTGGCGATGCCGCCGTCGAGCAGTCCGGAGAAGAGTCCGCCCGGGTAGCGTTTGATCAGGAACTCCAGGCGGCCGCCCGGCCCCTCCTGCGGGAGCCCGGCCATGGAGAAGGACCGCCAGTGCTCGGTGCCGGGCACCTGGATGTCGATGTACTGTCCGGGCCGGTACGGGAGTTCGTCGTCGCCGGAGAGTTCGAGTTCGAGGCGGACGATGTCGTGGGTCATCGCCTCGACGGCGGCGACCCGGGCGCGGGCATCCCTTGGCGGGATGCCCGAGAGGAGCATCTCCTCGTCGTAGTTGATGAGTTCGACGTCGAGATCGCCGTAGGCGTGCGTCCGGCAGAGCAGGACGTACCCCTCCTCGCTCTCGTAGTCGGCGAGTGCGAAGGTCGAGTACCGCTCCATCTGCTGGTCGCCGTCGAGGAGGAAGGACTTGCAGGACGAGCACTGGCCTTCCTTGCAGCCGTGCATCAGCATGACGCCCTGGCGGAACGCCGCGTCGAGCACGGTCTCCTCTTCGTCGGCCTCGATCTCGATCCCGACCGGCTCGAACCGGATGCGGTGCTTGTCACCCACGGAAAGCCTGCCTTTCGCGGGAGGAGGGGGGCTCCCCGCCGGGTGCGCGGCGGGGAGCCCCGGGGGGGCGGGTCAGGCCTGGGCCGGAGTGACGTTCGAGCGGGAGCGGTAGTCGGCCACGTGGGCCTCGCGCTCCTCGTCGCTCATCTCGTTCAGCGACACGTTCGGGCTGATGAAGGTGTTGCCGCGGACGTCGTCCAGGGTCCACAGCTTCTTCGGGTCGTCGAGGTCCAGGTGCGGCTGCGGGACGAGCGTCTTGCCGTCGTCGCGCACGTACCCGAGGTCCTTGACGATGTCGGCGAGGTCCTGGCCGTGGTAGACGGTCTCCCACTCGCGCTTGCCGGTGAGGCGGCCCATGGACGGGGTCGCGCGGCCCTCGTACTCGGGGCGGAACGCCGTGGTGTCGGTCCAGGCGCACGTCTCCGAGCAGTAGGTGCGCCACTGGCCGTCGACCTTGTCGACCACCATGTCCTCACGGATGAGGCACGGCACCATGCAGGTCCAGCAGCGGTGCGGGTACTGGTACCCGACCTCCTCGAAGGCGATGGGCTTGTTGCCCTTCGGGTGGCGCAGCCGGTTGTACGCCTCCCACCAGCGGCCGTACTCGTTGTACCAGCCCGGGTACTTGGACTCGAACCACTCGAAGTCGTCGTCCGTCATGCCGTCGATCCGCCAGAAGTTGACGGGCCAGCCGGTGGCGAAGAACTGGGCGACCTTGTGGACGTAGCCCTTGTTCCAGATGCGGTCCCACGCGGCCTCGACGAGGTCGTGCGGGATCTTCAGCCCGTACTTCTCCAGCGGGATGAGGTACGAGCGGTAGTAGTCGTCGTAGATCCAGCGGCGCCACATCTCCGCGTAGCTGTCGCGGTCCTTGCGGCGGTCCTTGGACCCGTACTCGATGAACGTGCCGATGGCGGCGTCCACCACGCAGTGGTTGTTCCACCAGGCGTAGCGCAGGTCGCGCTCAAGCAACTGCCTGTTGCCCTCGTCGGCGAGCGCCATCAGCAGGATGGAGTAGCCGTTGGAGATGTGCCGCGACTCGTCCGACTGCACCGAGTGGAACACGGTGGGCAGCAGGTAGTCGCCGTTGGCCGCGGCCTCCGCAGGCATGGCCACGAAGAGGGTGTTGGTGAACGCGGTCTCGGCCACCAGCGTCAGGTAGACGTTGGCCGCGGTGATCGCGTCGCCGGTGATGAACCCCTCGCCGAACTGCCGGCCGATGGTGCCCGCGTAGCAGTTCGCGAACGCCTTCTCCGAGATGTCGAACCCGGCCGGGTCGATGTAGTGGTTCATGTACAGGCGCTTGAGGTTCATCTGGATCGTCGAGTGCCGCACCTCGTCGATCATCTGGACCGCGAGGCCGTTGTGCAGCTGCGGGTTGGGCACCGCGCCGATCGCCATCGGCATGGCACGGGCCGCGGAGATCTCCGGGAAGGGGATGATCGAGAGGAACAGCTTCTGCCATTCCATCCAGCGCTGCTGCACCTGGCGGAACATGTTGCCGCGGATGGCGCCGTCCATGGCGCCGTACACGCGGTTGTCCTTCTCCTCCTCCATCGGGAAGTAGGAGCGCAGCACCTGCTTGAGCGGGTCCTTCTTGGGCGCCTTGTCGAAGCGGTAGTCGGTGGCGAACCGGTCCGCCGGGGTGGCGAAGGTCGGTTCCCAGGACAGCTCGGTGATCTTCTTGTGCGCCTTGCTCAGGCTCTGTCGGCTCACGTGCTCTCCTCCGAGTAGCTCGATGTCCCCGGCGCTCGGGCCGCTGAGCGGCGCGGCGGCGCACTGCCCGCGACGATCAGCGGCGGCCTCCGGCGACCGGGTCGCGGACCACTGTGGGCCGCCGCGCGCCGGTCGCGCGTCTCATGTTGAGACACTGGCTGTGCCGAGACCCTGGCGCGGGGGCCCGGCCTTCCTTACCGTTCGGGTCATAACGCGGTCGCGGTGAGTGATCGGGCGGGCCGGCCCGATCGAGCGGGAGGCATCGCGGCTCGACGGGTGAGGTGGTGTGCGGATGGGCCGTGACGGCGTGGTCGCGGACGGTGGGCGCGGAGCCGGGGACGAACCCGGCCGGCGCTCGGCGCGTGAGCTGTTCCTTGAGGGCGAGCCCGTGCCTGCGCGGGTGGTGCGCCCGCCGATTCTCAACTCCTGGCAGCGTTCGCGGCTGTGGGGCGTGGACACGGACCGTATCGAGACGCCGTACAATCCGGACCTCGACCCGCACAGCAAGCTGAGCGCGGCGGCGGGGCCGGTGCTCGACCGGCTGGCGGCGACGCTCGCGGACAGCCCGATGTCGCTGATCCTCACGGACGCGAAGTCGCGGATCAGGGAGCGGCGGGTCGGGAACCGGGACCTGTCGGGGCACCTGGACGCGATCTCGCTGGCGCCCGGGTTCAGTTACGCGGAGGAGTTCGTCGGCACGAACGGCATCGGCACCGCGATCGAGGACGGCAGGACGGCCTGCGTGTTCGGCCCCGAGCACTTCTCCGAGCGGTTGCAGCGGGTGTCGTGCGCGGCGGCCCCGATCCGTAACCCGACGAGCGGGCGCATCATCGGCCTCGTCGACCTGACGAGCTGGCGGGCGACGGCTTCGCCGCTGATGGTGGCGCTGGTGGAGGAGGCGGCCGCGGACATCGAGGGCAGGCTGCTCGACCTGGCGACGCTCCGGGAGCGTGCGCTCCTCGACGCGTTCGTGACCGGGCGGCGCGGTCCCGGACGGCTGCTCGTCGCGGTCGCGGACGACTGCTTCATGGCGGACGCCGCCGCCTCCGAACTGCTCGGTCCCGCGGACCACCGGCTGCTGCGGGAGCGCGCCGCCGGCCTCGCCAGGGGCGGCGCCGCGGACCTCCAGCTCCAGGACGGGCGCAGCGTGCTGGCGCGGGCGCGTCCCGTGGAGGCGCCGGGGACGGGGGGCAACGCGGGGTACGTGGTGGAGATCCAGGTGCTGCCCGCGCGTGCCCCCGAGGCCACGGCGCCGCCCGCGCCGCCGCAGGTGAGGCTGCCGGGGCTGGCGGGTCGCAGCCCGGCGTGGCGCTCCGTGGTGCAGCGGCTGACGACGCTGGCAGCGGCGGGCCGCTGGACCCTGCTGCGGGGTGAGCAGGGCACGGGCAAGCTCGCGCTGGTGCGCGCGGTGCACCGGCAGCAGCTGACGGGCCGGCGGCTGACCGTCCACGACTGCGCGCAGGCGGGCCGGGGCACGGCGGCGTGGCTGCGCGGGGTCGCGCGGGCGCTGGACACGGACGGCGCGGACACGGTGGTGCTGCGCCACCTCGACGCGCTCCCCGACACCGCGGTCGCGGCCCTCGACGGGCTGCTGCGGGCCGCGGCGGACCGGCCGGGCTGGGTGGTGGCGCTGTCCGCGCCGCGCGATCCGGCGGCGGACGCCGATCCGCGCCCGGCGCGCAACTTCCTCTCGGAGGCGACACTGCCGCCGCTGCGACTGCGGCCCGACGATGTGGCGCCGCTGGTGCCCGTGCTGCTCGCACGGCACGCGGGCGGCAGCGACGTGCAGTGCTCCGAGCAGGCGCTGCGGACCCTGGCGCGGGCGAACTGGCCGGGCAACGTGCGCCAGTTGGAGGGCAGTCTGCGCTATGCGCTGGCGCACCACTCGGGTCCGTGGATCGAGGAGACCGACCTGCCGCCCTCGCTGCTCTCGCACGCGCAGCACCCGCTGACGGCGTGGGAGCAGACGGAGCGCGACATGATCGTGCAGGCCCTGCTCGACAACGGCGGCGACAAGTCGAAGGCGGCCAAGGCCCTCGGCATCTCCCGGGCCACGATGTACCGGAAGATCACCGGCTACCAGATCAGCATCGGCGGCCCGGGGTCCGCGGGCTGACCCGCCGGCCGGCTGCCGCACACCCGGCGGGTCAGCCGCGCCCGCGCGCGGCGGGTCCCTGCGGCGGGGCCGGCAGGTCGGTGGGGATGGGACGCGCGGTCCACCAGCGGGTGAGCGCGAGCGCGGCGCGCTCCCACAAAAGCAGGCCCGCGCCCGCGAGCGCGATGTCGCGGGCCGCCGCGCCGTGCCCGGCCAGGGCCAGCACGGGGCCCGAGAGCGCCAGGCCGATGCCGGTGCCCGCGAGCAGGCGGATGCGGTGCAGATGCGACGTCATGGGCGGAGTGTGCGCCCGCGCGGGCCCGTGCCGTGTCTCAATGTGAGACACCCCACACGCCCGGTGGTCGGTTCAGCCGCCGTCGGGCACCATCTCCGCGGTGATCGCCCAGCGTTCGTGGTCGCGCCAGGCGCCGTCGATGAACAGGTAGTCGGGCGAGAAGCCCTCACGGCGGAAGCCGGCCCGGCGCAGCAGCGCGAGGGACGCGGCGTTGGCGGGCTGCACCGCGGCCTCCAGGCGGTGCAGCCCGAGTGGCCCGAACGCCTGGCCCATCACCAGCCGCAGTCCCTCGCCCATCAGCCCGCGCCCGGCCGCGTGCGCGAACGCTCCGTAGCCGAGGGCGCCGCCGCGCAGGGCACCCTGGACGATGTTGTTGATATTGATGAACCCGGCGATGCGGCCGTCGTGGCGGGCGCAGACGAGGAAGCCGGCCCGGTCGGCGCCGGCGAGCAGGCGCCCCACGTAGGCGCTGTAGGCGGCGGGCTGCTCCGGCGGGAACAGCCAGGGCCTGTGCAGTTCCCTGCTGGCGCGGGCCGCCGCGGTGAACTCGTCCGCGTCCTCGTGCCGGTAGGGCCTGAGGAACGTCCGCTCCCCCAGGGCGAGCGCGCTGGTCACGGTGGTGCTCATGTCGGGCATCGCGCCATCGTAGACGCCCTGTGACGTGCGCGGACAGCGTCCCGCGCCCCGGCTGCGCGCGGTGCGCAGCCGGGGCGGGGCTCACACCAGCGCGGGCTCGTCGAGTACGAGCGCGGCGCGCTCCGCGTCCAGCACGGCGGGCGCGCCGAACGGCACGGTGAGCGAGGTGTGCCCGTGCCCGAATCCCAGCTCCTCCACGACCGGCACCCCGAGCGGTCCGAACCGGTCGAGGAGCACGGCGCGCACCTCCTCGTAGGGACCGCAGTCCCGCCAGGAGCCGAGGCCGACGCCCGCGACGCCGTCGAGCCAGCCGGAGCGCAGCAGTTGGGTGAGGATGCGGTCGAGGCGGTACGGCTCCTCGCCGGTGTCCTCGATCATCAGCAGCCCGCCCGCCGCCGAGCGGCGGGCGTGCGGCGTGCCGAGTTCCGCAGCGAGGAGGCTGACGCAGCCGCCGAGGGTGGTGCCCGCGGCCCGGCCCGGCACCAGGGCGCGGGCCGTGGGCAGGCCGACCGCCCGTACCGTCTCGGGCTCGAACAGGGTGGCCCGCAGGTGCTCCTGGCTGTCCTTGTCGTCGAGGAAGACGCCCGCGGCGGTCATCGGCCCGTGGAGGGTGGCGACGCCGAGCCGGGTGGCGAACGCCTCGTGCAGCGCGGTGATGTCGCTGAAGCCCACGAAGGCCTTGGGCTCGGCGGTCCGCATGGCGTCCCAGTCGAGGAGGTCGGCCATCCGCTGCGCGCCGTAGCCGCCGCGCGCGCAGAACACGGCCGCGATGTCCGGGTCGCACCAGGCCGCCGTCAGGTCGGCGGCCCGGTCGGCGTCCCCGCCCGCGAGGTAGCCGAAGCGGGGGTGCCGGTCCAGCGCGTGCGGGGCGGCGACCGGTTCGAGCCCCCAGCCGCGCAGCACGTCGAGCCCGGCGAGCAGCCGCTCCTCCGGCACCGGTCCGCTGGGCGCGACGACGGCGACACGGTCGCCAGGTGCCAGCCGCCGGGGCCGGGTCAGCGGCACGGCGCCCCCGGTCACGGCGCGAGCTCCAGCCGCGGGACGTCGGTGCGCTCGAAACCGAAGGTCTGCGCGTAGAGCGAGAGTTCGGACTCCAGGCAGCGCACCAGGGTCTCCTTCTTGCGGAAGCCGTGGCCCTCGCCCTCGAAGGAGAGGTAGGCGTGCGGCACGCCGCGGCCCGCGACCGCGGCGAGGAACCTGTCGCACTGCGCGGGCGGGCAGATCACGTCGTCGAGGCCCTGGAGCAGCAGGAACGGCGCCCTGATGTTCCCCACCAGGTTGACCGGAGACCGCTCGGCGTACCGGTCGGGCACCTCGGCGTGCGGGCCGATCAGGGACTCCAGGTAGCGGGACTCGAAGTCGTGGGTCTCGTCGGCGGCCCACCCCGCGAGGTCCAGGATCGGGTAGCTGATGGCGCCGCAGGCCCACACGTCGCGCGCGGTGGGCGAGGTGAGGGACGCGGCGGTCGTCCAGCCGCCGGCGCTGCCGCCGCGCACGGCGAGCCGCGCACGGTCCGCGCTGCCCTCGGCGGCGAGGGCGAGGGCGACGGCCGCGCAGTCCTCCACGTCGACGACGCCCCACTGCTCGCGCAGCCGGTTGCGGTAGGCGCGTCCGTAGCCGGTGGAGCCGCCGTAGTTGACCTCGGCGACGCCGATGCCGCGCGAGGTGAAGTAGGCGATCTCCAGGTCGAGCACGAGCGGGGTGCGGCTGGTGGGCCCGCCGTGCACCCAGATCACGTACGGCGGCAGCTCGCCCTCCGGTCCGGTGGACTCCGGGTGGTGCGGCGGGTGGACGTGGGCGTGGATCTCCCGGCCGCCGGGTCCTGTGAAGACGCGTTCTGTGCCCGCGGAGACATATGCCGGGTCGACGGCGTCGCGGTGGGCCGAGCCGATGACGCGGGCCGCCCGGGTGGCGGTGTCGACCTCCACGATCTCGTAGGAGGTGCGCGGGCCCGCGGCGAGCCCGACGACGGCCGTTCCGTGCGCGGTCAACGTGGCCGCCCACTCGGTCCAGGGGCCTTCGATGTCGGTGAGGGTGCCCGCCGCCGGGTCGAGGAGGCCGAGCGTGTTGGTGCCGGTGCCGTGGACGGCGGCGATCCGCCCGTCGGCGAGCGGCAGGAACCACTGCATGCCGACGCGCCACAGCGGCCCGGCGAACTCCTCCTGTCGGGCGGGCAGCAGCGCGGTGGAGCGGGCGCGCGCGTCGCCGAGGTCGGCCGCGGCGACCCGCCGCAGCTCCCACCAGCCGCCGGGGTCGGAGGCGTACAGCAGGGAGCCGTCCGGGGACCAGGCGACCTGGGAGACCGCCTCGTCGGGGCCGCCGAGCACGGCGGCCGCCCCGGTGAAGGGGCCGCCGTCCCCGGGCACGTCGGCGAGGATCACCTCGGTGCCGTCCCAGGGCATCCGGGGGTGGTCCCAGGCGATCCACGCGGCCCGCCGCCCGTCGGGGGAGAGCTGCGGCCCGGTGACGAAGCGGTGGCGGCCGTCCGAGAGCTCCGTCAGCGCCGCCCTGTCGTCGGCGGCCGAGCCGTCGAGCGGCACGGCGACGAGGACGCGGCGCACATCGGTGGGAGCCTCGCCGGTGAACTCCTCCATGACGCACCACACCTCGCCGCGCTCCGGCAGGAGGCGCGGGTCGGCGAAGCGCAGCCCGCCGCCGGTCCGCGAGACGGGTGTGAGCGGCCGGGGCGCGCCGCCCGCGTCCGGCTCGCAGGCGTAGAGGCGCTGGTCGTCGAAGTGGACGAAGACCACGAGCGGCCCTTCGGCGGCGCGGGGCATGCCGGCCCAGGGCAGGCCGCCGTACTCGATGACGCGGCTGCGCACGTTCCACGGGGCGGGCAGCACCGACTCCTCGGTGCCGTCGGCGCGGCGCCGCACCAGGGCGCGCCTGCCGCCCTCTGCGGGCCTCGGCGCGGTCCACCAGACCTCGTCGCCGACGGTGCCCGGGTACTCGGGCCTTCCGTCGTGGGAGGCGGCGAGCCCGGCGTCGATCGGGGAGTGCCAGGTGCCGTACGGCAGGGCGGTGGCCATGGTCGGCTCCTTCACGCGGTCTTGAGGTAGTGGTCGAGGACGCGGACGCCGAAGTGCAGGGCGGAGACCGGCACCCGCTCGTCCACGCCGTGGAACAGCGCCTGGTAGTCGAAGCCCCTGGGCAGCTTGAGGGGCGCGTAGCCGTAGCCGGTGATGCCGAGGCGGGAGAACTGCTTCGCGTCGGTGCCACCGGTCATGCAGAAGGGCACGGTGCGGCCCTCGGGCGCGAACCGCTCGACGGCGGCGCGCAGCTTCGCGAAGGTCGGCGAGTCGACGGGCGCCTGCAGGGCGACCTCGCGGTGCTCGAAGTCCCAGTCCACGTCGGGACCGGTGAGCCGGTCCATGGTGGCGGCGAACTCCTCGTCGCCACCGGGCACGACGCGGCCGTCGACCCGGGCGGTGGCGTGGCCCGGGATCACGTTGACCTTGTAGCCGGCGTCCAGCATGGTCGGGTTGGCGCTGTTGCGGACGGTCGCCTCGACCAGGGAGCGGGTGTCGCCGAGCCGGTCGAGCAGGGCGTCGATGTCGAAGCCGGGGGTGTCGAAGCCGGTCTCGACGCCCTGGAGCGCGGCGAGTTCCTCGATGGCGGCGCGTACGGTCGGGGTGATGCGCAGCGGCCACCGGTGGTCGCCGATGCGGGCGACGGCGGCGGCGAGGCGGCTGACCGCGTTCTCCCGGTTGACCTTGGAGCCGTGGCCCGCGCGGCCCTTCGCGGTCAGCCGCAGCCAGGCGGTGCCCCGCTCCCCCGCGGCGATCGGGTACAGCTCCATGCCGCCCGCGTGGTAGGTGTACGCGCCGGACTCGCTGATGCCCTCGGTGCACCCCTCGAACAGGTCGGCGTGCCGGTCGGCGAGGAAGCCGGAGCCGTCCTCCGCGCTGGCCTCCTCGTCGGCGGTGAAGGCGACGACGATGTCGCGGCGCGGCCGGACGCCCGCGCGTGCCCAGGCCCGTACGACGGAGAGGACCATCGCGTCCATGTACTTCATGTCGACGGCGCCGCGCCCCCACACCACGCCGTCGCGGACCTCGCCGGAGAACGGGTGGACGGTCCAAGTCGGATCGTAGCCATGTCGTTCTGTGAGCCAAGGAGTTGGGATCGCACGT